>JAKBSB010000217.1 GCA_021845155.1 Thermoplasmata archaeon | reverse complement strand
AGTTCCGGAGAAACTTCCTCTATGTTGTGTGCCGCCTTGGCATGATCCGATATCTTCGTAAAGAGTTCATCATTGCTCTTCGAGGCTGTTTCAAAAGCGCAGTCCATGCCTATATCCTTGCATTTAAAATGGTAACTTGCCATATTTTATCAACTCTTAACAAGGCTCTTGAAGCATTTAAATTTTGTCACTGGTATTTTTGCGAAATTATTTCTCTGTTGGGAGGTGAAATCAAACCTTAGATATACCTCAAACCAATCTTCAGGACAGATAGAAATGAAGCAGCCAGAACTTAAGAGGAGGGTGATCCAGGTTCTGGGAACATCATCCAACGCCGGGAAATCCACAATAGTTATGGCAATATGCAGATATCTGAGCAAAAAAGGCTACAGGGTGGCGCCTTTCAAGTCCATGAACATGTCACTGAACTCTGTTGCAATAGATGGAGGTTATGAAATACCAAGATCACAGTGGCTACAGGCATTCGCCGCCTCTACCAAACCGATTAAGGAGATGAGTGCCATACTGCTTAAACCTGAGGGAAAAGATGGTTCGCAGGTCATTGTAAATGGAAAAAGTATGGGAGTTATGTCAATCAGTAAATATTATGATTATCTTGTTGAGAATGGAAAAAGAGTTGTGAAGGAATCCCTGGACTATTTATGTGATAACTATGATGTGGTTGTGGCTGAAGGTGCTGGATCTCCGGCTGAAATTAATCTCCTGGATCGTGATGTTGCCAATATATATGTCTCAACACTATATGACACACCAGCAATACTTGCAGGGGATATTGAAAGAGGAGGTGTTTTTGCCTCTTTGTACGGAACACTGAAGCTTATGCCGAGATCTGATCTTGTAAAGTGCATGATTATAAACAAGATGAGAGGTTCAAAGAAATTCCTTGAAAATGGAATAGAAAAAATTGAGGAATTATGCGGTGTACCGGTTATTGGCGTATTACCGTATGTTGAGAATGTGTTTCTGCCGGGTGAGGATTCCCAGGATTACGGAAATACCATGCTTGATAATGGTAAAATCTGCCTTGTGAGATACCCAGCCATGGAGAATTACAGCGATACTGACCCACTGATAATATATGGCCTTGGCTACCGTTATGTCAGGGCATCCAACCTTAATGATCTGGATGCAGCCAGAATAATAATACTTCCAGGTTCAAAGAATGTGGAAACCGACATGAGATACCTCATGGAGACGGGATTAGCAGAAAAATTGCAGAGTGCAAGGGAAAGGGGTGCCATGATAATTGGAATCTGTGGAGGATACCAGATGCTTGGGAAGACAGTATCTGATCCGCATGGTACCGAGATGAAGGAAAGGTCGATCAGAGGACTTGGCATGCTTGATCTGGCCACTGAATATTCACCTGTAAAAACGGTTGATTCTGTCTCCTACACATTTAATGGAAGTAGGTTTGCTTCCCTGCCCTCTGGAACCGGCTACGAGATCCACTATGGAACAGTCTCTTCCAGTGAGAAGGATCATCTTCTTGAAATTGGTGGCCGAAAAGAGGGAACTGTATCTGCAGACGGGCACATAATTGGGACAAACGTACATGGAATCCTGGAGAACAGGGAATTTCTGGAGCATATTACAGGCGAAAAAATTCCAGACATGATCTATGGTGAAGAACTTATGAGAAGAATAGACATCATAACAAATTCTTTTATTGAAAACATGGATATGAGTTACATAGAGAGACTTGTAAAATGACTTTGAATCCTCTTGAAATTAGCCTATCAGTGCTTATGGGTGCGCTGATCGTGGATTTTCTATTCGGAGAACCAAGAAGTTACATTCATCCCAGTGTTGTAATAAGAAAGATTGGTACCTACTTTGACCAGTTTTTCAGGATTTCGAAGAACAAGTCTGCTGCCGGTTTCCTTTATTTGATCTTCATAACTGCCCTTATCCTTATTCCTGTGCTGGCGATACTCAAAATTTTAAGCCTGTTTTCTGTCATTTATGTTGTGGCGGCAATCATAGTCCTGAAAAGCACTTTCTCCATAACTGTAATGGGTGAGGACGTACGACCAATTATCAGGGCTCTTGATGAAGGTAGCGTGGATGAATCCAGAATGTACCTTTCAAGGCTTGTCAGGAGAGATACTTCAAACCTGAAGGAATCTGACGTGGCTTCCGCCACAATCGAGTACATATCCAGAGGCATAGTGGATGATGTGTTCACTCCACTGATGTTTTTTGCCATATTTGGTGTCATTGGGGCACTGTTCACCAGAGTTGTAAATGTCCTTGACAATCTTGTGGGTTTCAAGAATAGAAGGAATAGGGAGTTTGGAAAATGGACTGCCATTGTTAAAACTATTGTCAATTACATACCTGCAAGAGTTGGTTCATTCATAATATTCTTCAGCTCGGAAATGCTGAACTACAGGGTGCAGGGAGTTTCATCCAGAAAAGTTGCGTGGATTGTTGACAGTGCAAACAATGGCTGGCCGATAGGTGCTTATTCAAGTTCCCTGAACATACGAATAGAAAAGCGTGGATCCTACATAATGAATGAAACCGGCTATGAAGCCACCTCAGGAGATATAAAAAGAGCGTTAAGGATCTATTACCTCTCCTTCTATATTTTTCTCATACTTTTTGTTGTTCCAGTGATGGTGGTGCTTTTTCTGGCCCATCTGTGAATAAGATGCACCCCGGTATTGAATTCCAAGTTTATCAGGGAAGAACCGAATTTACTGACCTGTTGATTTTTCGCACCTCTTCCAGTGGATTTTCAGAGTCATAAATGGATCTTCCAGCGATTATATAATCAGATCCATTCAGAATTGCATCAGCCGGATTCCCTCCCTGAACCCCAATCCCTGGAGATGCTATTGTGAGTTCTCCGCCATTTTTTCTTATTCTCTTGATCATTTCAATATCATTGCCAGGTGCTATGACACCTCCTGCCCCCACACTGACAGCCATTCTGAGAAGATCCAGACTCACAGGGTTTATGAACTGATCTGAACCTGGATGTGACATTGAAACCACTGCAAAGACCTTCATATTTCCTGCAGAATCAACAACTGCCTTCAGAGAATCAGACCCGGTAAATGCGTGGGCGATTATACCCCAACCGTTATTTTCCCTGACGTTTTCAGTAATAAGGTGATTTGTATTTGGAATATCGGCTATCTTCAGATCACAGATCACTTTTCCATACCTGGAAAGTTCTCTTATTATCTTCACCCCTGCAACCATGAGGAGAGGCCAGTTTATCTTAATGGCAAAAATCTCTCTGTGTAGTTC
>JAKBSB010000216.1 GCA_021845155.1 Thermoplasmata archaeon | reverse complement strand
CAGTTGGTTAAACGGAATTTATGAATTTCGGCTAATGAGAAGCACATATAGAAGTAGATCTCATAGTTCCAGCGTTTTCCATACTGATCTGAACTCTTCCACTCATTCCCGGATGTCTTCATGATCTGCCTGAGAATTCTGGATCTCGTTTTTGATCAATATGACAGCGTAGAAGCGTCTTTCCGGGAGATATTACCGCTTCTTGTCCAAGTGTATTGTACATGATACTGGAATCATAGGCCTGGTATGCGAACAGTTTCTTCAGTTTTCCTGCAATCTTTCCTGCGGGATATATGCCTGACTTTGGATCATTATCATGTTCGTCCGCTACTGTGAATGAAAGCGCAGATACACCATGTGACAGTTATGAGAAAGGCATCCAGATCAGCAATGAGGAGAGGTGGAAATTAAACATAAGGACGGACAAATTTCATGGACTTATGCTCTGAAACAAGTTCATCTACCACTTTTCCCATGGAATCCACCTTAAACTAAATTTCCAACTCCCTCAACTCATCATAAAATCTATGAGGAATGGCTATTCCTGGATATCTCATTGAAGTTTTGCTTAACAGGGGTGTGATCAAGATTATAAGATTTTCAAGTGGTGAAATGTAAAGTTATTGTATCCTGTATAAATCGCAAGAAGTGAACATTGTAGATTTTATCGATTCCACTGTAAAGAGAAATATGTACACAGATATATCAACAACTATCAAGAATGGATTGCCGGTGCTGACTGCCATAGGCCTGTTTGCCTACTCAGAAATGTTGGGGGGACTGGGCAGAATCGTTGATGGAGAACCGGAAACAATAGTTTTCGGACCCGGACAATCAAATAAGAACTATGCCAAATACCTGTCCATGGCCGGAAAGTGCTACTCAAAATTGAACAGCAGACAGACCTATAAGATAATCAGGGGAGGGCTCATACACCGATATTTTATAAGGCAGAGGTCCACAATAGAGATAGATCCTGCAGATCCTTATTGCAGAAACTCTGGGTACCAAGGCTGTTCCATAAGATTTGAAGAGGATTATGTATATTTCAATGTCAATGCATATTTTCTGGATTTCATGAAGACTGTGGACAGGCTTAGAAGAAAAATATACAGGAAAGGGATTGAAAATCTCAGTTTTGCAGAACACATTAATGAAACCGAGTACATACTTTCCAGGTCTGTAAAATCCATCAGGTGAGTGTCTGGTAAGCTGTTGTTGAGTCTTTCTTTGCCAGTATTATTATGGTTTCATTGGAGCAGGAAATAAGCTGAAGTATGTTGACACCTCTTGCAAACAGCTTATGCGTTATACGCATCACAAACCCTGGTGTTTTCTCAATTTCTTTTGGAGATAGAATATGTATCATACTCACATCCCTGTCAACCCGTATTCCCTGGGATGTTTCAGGGATAGGACTGTTCATCTCATCCACTATGTAAACAATGCTGTCCTGGAGGTATGTGGCAGATATATGTTTCATGTTCTGGGCACTTCTTGATGTTACAACACATATCTTGTCCTGCAGAGATACCCTGCTCTTTTTCAGGAGAGTATCTGCACTGTTCTTTCCGGATGATCCTGTGGTTCCTCTCAACCGGTTCAGCGCGGATCTCACCGAAATAGGATTCAGATCCCCATTGTCTTTCATGATCAGCTGGGCCAGTTTGCTAACATTAACCACACCCTCTCTAAGTGAAAGAAAAATATCGGGATTTTCAGAAAGAAATCTGGATACCTTCGCCTCTACGGTTTCTCTATTTTTCATAACCTCTTTCATGAATTTAATATAAATTATGTGTATTTTAACATTCTTCTTGTAAAAGAATCGATCCTGATATTATAAATGAAATCTTTTTCAATCAGATTAATATCTAAATGAAAAATCCTCGAAAATGAAACAGAGAGCTTTGTTGCTTTATTCAGGTGGACTTGACACATCCGTTATGATAAAATGGTTACAGGAAGAGATGGATTTTGATGTTGTAACTCTTACCCTGGATGTTGGGCAGGAGAAAAATGATCTGGAAGCTATTGCAAAAAAAGCCGAAAAACTTGGGGCAGTGTCAACTATCACTGAAGATGTAAAACAGAAATTTGCCAGGGAATTCGTATCTGCAGGAATCCTAAACGATGGGATGTATCAGGATCGTTATCCCCTCTCCACTAGCCTCGCCAGGCCCCTTATGGCCCTTGAGGCTGTTCAAATGGCAGAGATTCATGGGTGCGACACCGTTGTTCATGGTTCAACGGGGAAGGGCAATGACCAGGTAAGGTTTGAAATTTCCATAAAAGCACTGAATGAAAATCTTAATGTTATAGCCCCTGTGAGGGACATGAATATGAACCGTGAAGAGGAGACCGAGTACGCGAGAAGTCACGGTATAGAAATCCCATATGGAGGAAAATACTCAGTGGATGAAAATCTCTGGGGAAGATCCGTTGAGGGTTCGTCTATTGAATATCCACAGGAGGCCGTTCCATATGATGCATATAGATGGGTCCTTCCACCCGAGAAAGCAGCTTCCGTCCCCGAGAATATATCAATACAATTCCATAGTGGGCTTCCTGTTGAACTTAACGGGAAGCCATCCGAACTGACCAACATGATAGCTGAACTCAATGTGAAAGGCGGAAAGAATGGAATAGGTGCCATTGACATGATAGAGGACAGGCTGGTGGGAATCAAAAGCCACGAATTCTACGAATGTCCTGCCGCAATGATCATAATTACGGCGCATAAGTACCTGGAATCACTTGTACTCAACAAGAAGGAATCACAGCTGAAGAAACACATGGACCAAACATTCTCTGAAATGGTTTACAATGGGCTGTGGTATGATCCCGCAATGGAACACATCATGCATTTTCAGAAAAGTGTGAATTCCCTTATAAATGGTAAAGTTAAACTCAAGCTATACAGAGGAAATATAGTACCAATGGGCGTTGAGAGTGACAATTCCCTCTATGATATTTCAAAATCAACATACGGTGTTGGGCAGACCTTTGATCAGAGCAAGTCCCCAGGTTTCATATACGTATTTGGAAGCCAGACAATGGCCACCATTAAGGGAAGGAAAAAACTGGAAAGGGAAATTACCATTAATGAATAACCACAGCGACAAAATATGGAAGGGTGGAGTCAGTAACGTAACTGAAAATGACATAAACGACATAATGACCTTTGATGACACACTGAAAGATGCACTTCTTCTGGACTATGAGGTGCTTTCCCTGATGGCGTATCACATCCAGGTTTATGATCAGTCACTCATACCAGTTGAGGACAGCA
>JAKBSB010000215.1 GCA_021845155.1 Thermoplasmata archaeon | reverse complement strand
GCAGAGATATACGGAAAAAGATCACAGGAAAGGTGTGGCAAACATGATTGTCAGCACAACAAGGAGATACCATGATCCTCTTGGATTGAACAGGAAACTCTCGGGATGGGCTGACGGAATTAGTTTCTCGGAAAGCAGCCCTTTTCTTCTCTATACAGGCAACATGTACCAGATCATGCCATACAGCAAGAAACTCTCAGAAATGAGCAAGCGCATGGGATCAAGAGGTACCGCCATGCTGGGAAAGGTAATTTCCAGATATCCTTCTCTAATCAGGACAACTGGAACTTTCTACAGCAGGGAAATGGTTCTCAGAATGGATTCATATCTCCGGTATATTGCTGAACTTCTGCAGGAAGCAGGGATGGAATTCAGGTATATGGGAGACCGGGAGCCATACCCGGGCACATTTCTGTATGATCTCGGATACGAGGAGGAATTCAGGGAATATGCAAACGAAGTTACTGAGATGTTCAGGAAAATGGGAATAAAAGAGATCATTACAGTTGACCCGCATACATATGACCTGTTGAAGAACCATTACCCGGTGTATGTAAAGAATTTTGACTTCAAGGTAACACATTACCTTGACTACATGAAAAAATTGAAGTTCAAAAAGGTTGAAAAACAGGTAACAATGCATGAGGCATGCCATTTCTCACTGCGTGAAGACCCTTATAACGTTCCTGTTGATCTTGTAAGGTCATTCTCAAACCTTGTTCTTCCCACCAGGAGCGGTAAACGCACAATGTGCTGCGGTGGTCCCAATGAGATGATCTATCCCGGTCTTTCAGATAAAATCAGCGCAGAAAGGATCAGGAATCTGAAAGAAACTGGTTCAGACAGGATAATCACCGCATGCCCGATCTGTTATGCAAATTTGAGTTCAGAAAAAAGTGTTGTGGATATTTCCCAGTTTCTTCATGAAAATATTGTAAAGTAGGCTGGGGAATTCCTACCTTCCGGGATACTCTGGCTTCCTTTTCTGGAGGAATGCAGAGATTCCCTCCTTAAGGTCATCTGTGCCATAAAGCAGTCCCATGGCTATTGATTCCATCTCCAGTCCCGCATCCATGGGCACTTCCGATCCCTTGTTTATGAGCCTCTTTGCAAGGGCCGCTGCTGTAGGTGCTGCTTTCTGGGCAAGTTCCTCAGCGAATTTGAGTGTCTCCTCGTCCACATGTTCTTTTGGGAACAGGCGGTTGACAATGCCCATGTCGAAAGCTTCTTTCCCGCTGAACCTGGTCCCAGTCAGTATGAGGTATGAGGCACGGGATGTTCCAAGAAGCCTGGGAAGCCTCTGGGTTCCTCCCCATCCCGGAACGAGACCAAGAGTGACTTCCGGGAATCCTATCTGGACATCCTCTGTGCCAACCCTGAGGTCGCATGCAAGAGAGAGTTCAAATCCTCCTCCCAAAGTGTATCCCTTCATCTCTGCTATGGTTATTTTTGGTATCTCGGAAAGGAGCCTGAATGTTCTCTCCCCTTTCCTGGAATGCTCCATGAAATCCATGGAACCCGGGAAGAACTGTGAAAGTTGTGCCCCGGCTGAAAATACCGGTCCCTTCCCGGTAACGATGATTACGTTCACATCGTGGTCATTCCAGAGTGCCAGTATGTTTTTCTCCAGATCTGAAAGCACTTCGGAACTGAGAAGGTTATTTTTTGTATTGTTTATTGAAATCCTTGCAACCTTTCCTGGAAGTTTTTCCATGATCACTACCTGATCCCCCGATGAGGAAGATGAACCTGCAGGAACCTCTGGTGCAGTAGCTGGTTTTTTGCCATCCTGATCAAAAGACTTTATGGATATGATCTCCTTCAGCTTCCCTTTCTTTATGGATTCAGCCGGTTCGAAAACCACTGTGCCGTATTTCGCAGCAAGGGTCTCAAGCTTCTTCTTCACCTCTGCATTTGTCAGCCCCTCTGCAACCGATATGGGCCCGAAAGGCCTGTTCATGCCAAGTTTCACTCCGATTTCTATATCAGCCGGAAGGGCAATTTTCTCCTCTATGATCTTCACAGCCTCATTGAGCTCCACGGCCAGGACATCCATAAGTTCCAGCTTCTCCGTTGGTGAGGCCTTTGGAATCTCGGCATGCCCCTCTTTCCAAGTGTAAAAACCCTTGCCGGTTTTCAGTCCAAGATTCTTGCTCTCGTACATGGTCCTGAATGCTTTGCACTTTCCATATTCCGGGCTCAGTTCCTGGGCGTAGTAATCCAGGGAATGGACAACCGTGTCAATTCCCACATAGTCCATGAGTTCATACGGCCCCATTGGAAGCCCCTGCCCTCTTGCAAAGGTATCAACTTCCTCAGGCTTTGCAACATTCTGGTCAAGCACAAGACAGAAGAAGAGGCTTTCAGGAGCATTTATACGGTTCACCACAAATCCGGCGGAATCCTTCAGGACCCTTATTGGAGTTTTTCCTATCTTCCTGGAAAGCTCAAAAGTTTCATCAAAAACCTTCTGTGAAGTTTTCTCACCCTTTATGACCTCCACAAGTTTGAGTACAACTGGAGGATTGAAGAAATGCATTCCCACAACATTCTCCGGATGCTTCATGTTTTCGGCCAGAGATGATATCTTTATGTTTGATGTGTTGGATGCCACTATGGCATCAGGCCTTGCAAATTTATCTATTCCTGAAAATACTTCCTTCTTCAGTTCCATTATTTCTGGAACTGCCTCAATGATGAAATCCGCATCCTTGACTGTCGGTTCCATCTGTGAAAAATAGCTAATCCTTGCGATTGTGTCCTTTCCTTTCTGCTGGTCTATCCTGCCGGATTTCACAAGCTTCTCAACACTCTTCCCGATGGAGGCTTTAGCTTTTTCCAGTGCTTCCGGAAAAGCATCCTCTATTCTCACCTCAAAACCAGAAAGTGCAAAGACCTCGGCAATTCCATGCCCCATAAGGCCGGACCCGATCACTGCGACTTTTTTAATTTCCAAGAAGATCACGCTCTCAGCTTGGATATCACTCCGGTAAGCTTCTGCGTGCTGAATACATCACCTGAAACTTTTATCTGGCCCGCCATGAAGGCCTTGATAGGGTCAAGTTTCCCGGAAAACATGTCACTGAGCACGGCATCTGTTCCTGTAATGGTTGCAGAAGGTGAAGGTGCATCCCCATCCTTCAGTGCAACTGTTCCATTCGTAATTGCCACGTAAAACGGCGAGGAATCCGATACCTTGAACTGGAATACCTTATTGAATCCAGATAAATCCTTCTTTACAGCCTCGTTTCCGTTTGCCTTGCCTACTATTTGTTCCAAAAGTTCCTTTGCTGACATGGTTGGATATGC
>JAKBSB010000214.1 GCA_021845155.1 Thermoplasmata archaeon | reverse complement strand
TATTCCCTCAAGACCAAGAGTGCCCATTCCAATCTGTTCGTGCCTGTCCACCCTGCTCCCTCGTCCCTTTTTTGAATCGTTCAGATGGAACCCTTTAAGTTTTTCCAGACCCAGAACCGATTTGAAGGTGTCCATGGTTTCCGCATACCCTTCTGGTGTCCGGATATCATATCCTGCTGCCCAGGTATGGCATGTATCCATGCATATTGCCACCTTGCTCTTTTCCTCTATTCCGTCCATTATTTCCGCCAGTTCTTCAAATGTGTGACCTATGGTGTTTCCCTGTCCGGCGGATATCTCCATGAGAATGGTACATTTCTGATCCGGCCTTATGACCTGGTTCATATTGTCTATGAGGTTTGAGATTCCCTCCTTTTCAGATATTCCGGATGCCGAACCCGGGTGGAATGTCAGATAATCGATGCAAAGTCTGTCTGTCCTGGATATCTCTATGGAAAACGCATCCAGCACTTTTTCCCTCAGATCAGGCTTTGATGTGCACATATTGAGAAGATAAGACGCATGAACCATTATTTTGCCCATTCCATGCTGGCCGTTTGTAGACTTGAACTTTTCTACATCCTCATTTTCCAGATCTTTTGCCTTCCACTGCATCTGGCTCTTTGTGAAAATCTGGTAAGTCCTGAATGAGAAAACATTTGCTCGTTCCGGAGATCTATATATTCCACCGGAGGTGGAAACATGACCTCCCAGAAGTATTAAGTCTGTCAATTTTTTAACCATTACACAACCCCTCTTCAGATTACGTCGTTTATCATCATGTTTATGAACTGGTAAACATGAAGAGCAAGTGCAGGATTGTCTGTATATCCACACGCATCGAGTTCCGGCCCTGCAAGCAATGCCCTCGTCTGATCGCTGACCACATCTGTCGCAATGAGTCCATCTTTCCTGTATACGGTGATATTTGAAGGAACCCGTTTGTTTGGGGGAGTCACAAAAACAACTTTCACACCCCTTTTAATGGCATTATCAATATTCTTTCTCAATTCTATCCTGATTTCCCTTACCTTTGGGGTGCATATGAAAATTTCATTCTCTGTAAGGTTGAACATTTCCGAAAGTTTTCCCATTACTTTTTGCGTTCCATAAATTGTGTAAACAAGCTGTGGTTCACCCTTTGAGGGCAGCATATCCTGCAGCTCTCTCAGACTCTTGAACAGTTCGTCAAGCTTCTCTTCATACTCCGCCTTAATTTTACCCATGTTCTCAGGCTTGAACATCCTTGGCCTTCCCTCGGTTTCCTTCGCAAAGCCCTTCTCAACCAGTGATTCCATTACTTTATAGGCAGATGTCCTGGGAATTTTCGCCGTATCCGCAACCGTGTCCGCATTTGCCACACCGTGGTAAACAAGTGCTGCAAAGCCCTGGGCTTCGTATGCCGATAGTCCAAGTACCTTCAGCATTTCATGGATCCTGTTCAATTGGTCGGAATTAGCTTCCATAGCTAATAATGACTTAATTGTTTAAATCATTTTTCTTCTCTGGTTTTTCTCTTGGGGGGAATTTAAGAGGTTTAACAGCAAACTTTAATTATTTATCTTGAAAACAAAGTTGCACATTATGTAGTTTTTTTTGTTAATTAGAAGACCGAATTATCACAATATATGAAAGTATGACAAGACTTTAATCGTTCGGCTGAATCTCAATTTATGGAAATAGACAGGATAACTCTTGACAGCGTGATCAGTATGGACGGATTCCTCAAGGGCTTCAATATTGAGGTAAAAGCTGTTGAAGAGGGAAAACTCGAACTGCTTGTTCAGTTGACTCCAGAAGTAATGAGGGTTGGAGACATAATGAACGGAGGGGCAGTTATGGCCATATGTGATGCAGCAGGAGGGCTTGTGATGTTCTCAAGCAAAGGAGTGATTAACGAGGTTACAATAAATATGTCCACAAATTTCCTCAGACCAATCAGGAAAGGACCGGTACTGTTCAGATCACATGCATCAAAAATTGGGAAAAATATTGGCTTCTCCAACGTGGACGTACTGGACGGAGACGGTATACTCTGCGCCCAGGCAACCGGATCATGGAACCTGTACAGGGAGGGATGACCATGATTGACATCCCCGAACCTTACAGATTTGAAAACATGCTGAATGGGAAGACCGTTGTCGTTGGGACAGGTGCCAGCATTTCAATCTACAGGGTTCCCGATCTTGTGAGAGATCTTAGAAGAGAGGGGGCAGATGTCATAGTTATCATGACGGCAAACTCACAGGAATTGATCAATCCTGAGGTTATGCGTTGGGCCTCCGAGAATCAGGTGATAACAAAAATTACTGGAAAAATTGAACACATTTCCCTGTTTCAAACTGATCCAAAAAACACTGCGTTTCTGGTTTCTCCTGCCTCCTATGATCTCATAGGGAAAATGGCCAATGGAATCTCAGATGACCCAGTATCTCTTTCTTTCTCCTTTGCCCATGGAAATGGAAATCCAGTTGTAATTGCCCCCGCAATGCATAAGGCAATGATGACGAATCCCATAAACGCAGATAATCTTAGGAAACTCCAGTCCAGCGGGGTGCTGGTTGTCCCACCGGGCCTGGATACAGATAAAGCAAAACTGTCACAAAACGACCAGATAATAGATTATGTTGCCAGATCCTTCTACGGAACGGAACTGAAAGGAAAAAATCTTATGATCATTTCGGGGCATTCCAGGGTTAAGGTTGATGCAGTGAGAGACCTGGTAAACGGAAGCACCGGATTCTCAGGGTACTGGTTTTGCAGGAACGCCTTCCGCCTGGGATCAGGATCTATCACCTTCATAGGCAATTCCTCCTATGCAATCCCGCAATATGCCAATTTTCACTGTTCAGAAACGGGCGACGAGTTTCTGAAGGAAACTGTGGAAGCACTCCAGAGGAATAAAATTGACATTGTGGTTGTGCCGGCTGCCCTGCCTGATTTTAAAATTTCCAATGATAAAAGGGATGAAAAGCTTGAGAGTGGTTTGAAACAGCATATTGATCTGGTCCCTGAAGATAAGCTCATCTACAGGATAAGAAACATCTTTTCTGGAAAGATTGTGGTTTTCAGTCTTAACAGTGAAACTGACCCGGATAAGATCAGGAGAAAGTATTCAAAGGCAGATCCAGACATCATTGTTCATAATTCCATTAGTGAAGGAGATGGAAATTTTGGTGAACGCTCCAACAACTACACACTCATTGAAAGAGACCGGGTTGTTCCCCTGGGAGTTATGAATAAACAGGAGATGACACTGAGGATTCTCAGGGAAGCTGCTGAAACATCCTGAACTTATGGAATTTGACCGGTTCCACG
>JAKBSB010000213.1 GCA_021845155.1 Thermoplasmata archaeon | reverse complement strand
TGTGATCGGAATTTACAGGGCATTGCTTGATCGCGAGATCACTGGAGAAGGAAAGGCCATAGATTCGTCCCTCTTCCAGAATGCAATGTTCATGATTGGCCAGCATATTGCAACATATCAGGTTACGGGAAAAGACCTGGATCCCATTAACGAAACAGGATTTGCATGGGGAATTTACGATTTCTTCAACACATCGGATGGGAAAAAGATTTTCATAGCTGTTACGACTGATGACCAGTGGAGAAAGTTTACCAGCCTCTTGGGATTAGACGGGAAATTTATAGAAAAATACATAACAAACAGGATCAGGTTCGAAAACAGGAATGTTCTCATACCTGAACTTCAGGCAATAATTGGAAAATTTGATTCTGATGACATTGAAAGCCTTCTAAAAAAAGGAGGAATCGTATATTCGTTTTTAAGAAGGCCCTGGGATCTTCTCAACGATCCGCTTGCTGTCCAGTTTATGAACACTGTAAATGTTTCAGGCAAAAAGATGTATATGCCTCCTGTTCCGGTATCTGATAAACATGATGAATATGTTCCCGGGCTGGGAGACAACAATGTTGAGGTCCTGAAAAGCCTCGGTTACAGTGATCAGGAGATTTCTGCTTTTACCAGAAATGGAGTAATCTAGGTTTTGCCCAACATTTTTCTTGCAAATTCTATCATACCGCCTGAATTAAGTATTTCAAGGGCAATCCCCTCTGGCGAAACAAAATCTATTGCTGATTTGCCCGAAATTATCCTGTTTCTGCCCATATCAATTACCACTTCCTCCTGATCCTTAAAAGAGCATTTTCCATTTATAATTCCGGGAAACAGCCCTACATTGACTGCATTTCTGAAGAAGATCCTTGAAAAACTCTTTGCAAAAACAGCCCTGATTCCCAGGCTTTTTAAAAGCAGAGGAGCCTGCTCTCTGGAAGATCCGTTTCCAAAGTTTTCTCCAGCCACTATAATATCACCTTCCTTCACAGCATCAGAAAATCCAGAATAGAGAGATTCCAGGCAATGTTTCTTCTGCGCTTCCAGCTGCAGGTGAAGATATCCACCCGGGGCTATGGTGTCCGTATCCACGTCATCACCGAAAATAAAAACTTTTGGCAATTTAATCACCCGGCAAAGTTATTCTTCCTTCGATTGCACTTGCAGCGGCTACGTAGGTATTGGAAATATACACCATGCTTTCCGGGTCCCCCATTCTTCCCCTGAAATTCCTGTTAATGTTTGTCACACAGACCTCTCCCTTTGCCAGCACCCCCATATGGAGTCCAGCACAGGCACCGCATGTGGGGGGAGATACCGTTGCCCCTGCATCAATAAAAATGTCAACAAGCCCTTCTTTTATTGCTTCTTTGTAAATTTTCCGGGTTGCAGGAACAATTATTGCCTTTACGCTATCTTTTACTTTTTTCCCGTCCAGAACATACGCAGCCTCCCTGAGATCGGAAATAGTGCCGTTTGAACAGTTTCCGATATAAACCTGGTCAACATGCTTTCCGGTGTATTCTGAAACAGTGGCTATGTTTCCAGGAGAATATGGAAACGCTATGAGCGGTTCTATTTCTGAAATGTCAATCTTTAGCTCTTTAAAATTAGAATCCACATCGCTCTTCACGTTCTTTGAACCGGTTTTAATTGCCTCATTGAATATTATTGATGTTTTGGCTCCTGCTTCCACTGTCATGTTTGCTATGGAAAGATCGTCATCACTGTTCATTGTACAATCCTTTTCAATGTGGAATTCCAGGCACCTGTAGTTTGCGCCGTTGGTGCCCAATATGGACATGACCTTCAGGATAAGGTCCTTCCCGGTCACATATTTCCTTTTCTTCCCTGTGACACTTATAATTGTGGTCTCCGGTACCTTGAACCATGTTTTCCCGAGTGAAAGAAGGGCAGCCATGTCAGTTGAACCGAGGCCTATTCCCAGGGATCTTGCAGATCCTGCAGTAACTGTGTGTGAGTCAGTTCCAACCACAACCATTCCTTCTTTTATAATTCCCTTTTCAATAAGAAGGGTGTGTTCAATACCTTCCCCATAAGGAATCAGTTCCCAACCCGCACTGACAGCAAAGTCAGACATGTTTCTGATGTTGTTTGCACTTGCACTGTCTTTGGGAGGATAGATATGGTCATTCACAACTACAACTTTACCCTTGAATTTTACCTTATCACCGTTTATTTTTCTCATTGTGTCAAGAGTCAGTGGACCGAGAATATCGTGCATATAGGCCAGGTCCGGCTCTCCCCAGACAAATTCACCTGATTTAGCCTCCTTCTCAGATATACGGGAAAAGAACTTTTCAGCAGAAGTAAAACCATCACCCATGCTTCACAATGGCATCTAACCTACATATCTCTTTGCAATGAAAAAGATTTTAACTCCCTGGATGTTAACATTTATATGTTTTTTTTGGAAATGAGGGTCGGAGGTAAATGCAGTCTTGCAAGATCAAGCAGCTACAGCGCATCCCCCATTTTAATTCAGAACGCACGAATAGTTTCCGGAGACACAAACCATATTTTTACAACAATTTCCACAAAAGATTCGGATAAGGTAGTCGATGTAATGAAAGAGGACTTTCACAAGTACAGTGTCAGCAGATATGACAACAACCTCTTTGTGGACGCTTTGAAAACGGGGCACGGCATGCTGAAGGATATATTTGAAGAGGATGTGTTTCAATTGTTCCCTGTAGTAGCTTCAGCCGGGCTTGAAACCTTCAGGATTATCTCCCAGGACAGAACCAAGCTTGAATCTCTGCTGGAAAAAGTAAACCGGAACAATCAGGTTGAATATTTTACCATTGAGAGAGTATCCATACCTGAGATAATGACTCAGAATATGTTCAATTCCATATCTCCATCACTTTACGGGTTGACTGACAGGGAGATAGCAATAATGAAAGTTGCAGTATCCCGGGGATATTATGAATGGCCAAGGATGAACGACTTGAAAGATATCTCCCTGGACAGCGGAGCTTCAAAAGTTACTACACTTTACCACATAAGAAAGGCAGAGAAGAAGATAATCGAGAAAATATTCAGCAGGAGAGTGGCCTGATACCTATCTAACAGCATATAGGCAATCTGTTTATTACTGCCAGAGATTATTTCCTTTTTCCCGAACTGGCTCCTGAGACCTCAAACAGGCGCCATGGATATACGGGCTATTAACTATTTTAAATACCTTGACAATATCTTCATTTACGGCTGATAAAAAAGACTCTCTGGCAACTGTAACAGATCACATGGCCAACGAACGTACATATCTGGCGTGGGTCAGGACAGGGATTACAGTTATGGCGTTGGGGTTTGTGG
>JAKBSB010000212.1 GCA_021845155.1 Thermoplasmata archaeon | reverse complement strand
GATGCTCTTCCCTGCGTTTAATGTCTCGATTTTGACAAACTCCTCCGTTCTGCTTTCCAGAATATCGGCTACTTTGAGGAGTATACTGGACCTTTCTCCCGGGGACAGCCTGCTCCAGACACCGGACTGGAATGATCTTCCCGCAGCATCTATGGCTTTGTTCACGTCGTCCTTGCTGGCAGATGGAACCTTCGCAATATTTTCCCCGGTTGCAGGATTCTTGACGTCCAGAAAATTGCCTTGCGATGAATTAACCCATTCACCATCTATATACATTTTAAATTCCTGCATAACTTCACTTCCTTCCCAAGTCTTTGTAGTTTTCAAAAGTGCCATCAAACATATTTGTGATAAGTGCGATAGAATTTTCTCTGGTAAGGCGCCTTGGATTGAATCTTGGAAGATCATAAAGCTTCTGTCTTGATTCAAACACATATGTGGCAAATTTTTCAATATCGCTCTTCGGGAAATTTATTTCCTTCAAGGTAGTTGGCATTTCCAAGTCCCTCAGAAGTTCCATTATAGCCAGAGGAATTTTTGCGGCCACGGCCCTGGGTGATTCTCCGTGATGTTTAATTCCGAAAATGCGGGCAATTGACGAGATCTTGTTATAAGCCGCGGATATATTGAAATCCAGTATGTAAGGCAGAGCCAGTCCAACAGCCACTCCATGTATCGCACCGTATTTTGGTCCGAAGGCTTCACCCAGACAATGGCCCAATATGGATGGACCTGCGACCCAGGGGTATGTTATAACCATTCCACCAAGCATTGCACCCATTGACATTGCAGATCTTGCTTCCAGGTTGCCCGGATCGTTATATGCTGTTCTGAGATTGTTGAAGATAAGACCTGCTGCCTTTGCTGCAATACCGTCAGAAATAGGGTTCGCTTCCTTGCTTATAAGGCCTTCGACGTTATGCGCCAGAGCGTCCATGCCGCTTGCAGCTGTAGTTCTGGGTGGGGCACTGACATTCAGCACCGGATCCACGAGTGCGGTATCGGCAAGAAGATTGCTGCTTGCAGCCCATGTTTTATACATTGTATCTTTTTCTATCACAACCGACATATTTGATACTTCACTACCAGTTCCGCCTGTGGTGGGAATGAGGATTTTGGGTGCACCCGGTTTCCTGAATTTGTCTTCAATTGGAGTCAGGTATTCTTTTGGTTCCCCCTCGTTAGTCATCATGCTGGCCACCATTTTACTCGTGTCGAGAACACTGCCTCCGCCTATTCCTATAACCGCCTCAAACTTCCCGTTCTCCCTTGCAAATGAGACTGCTTTGACAATGTTGTCCATGTTGGGCTCGTTTGAAATGTCCTCATAGATTTCATATTTAATTCCAGACCCGGAGATTGATTCCAACATGCTGTTTAGGAGACCGAACTTGTGCACATTTGGATCAGTTACTATCAACACATTTTTCTTTCCAATTTCCGTTAATTCCTTGCCAACGTTTGAAACCGTGTTCTTCCCGAAGACAATTCTTCTAACCTGATCGAATTTGAGGTCCAGATCATATCTGTACCGATATTCAGTATCGTTCATTATTACGCAACATAGAACCATATTTAATTCTTTACGATTGCGGATTCCTGGCACATTGGATCGCACGTGACAAACATTAAGTAAAGTTTACCATATTTGATACTGTTTGTTAGAGGGAGAAGAAAAACATGGAAGATAGCGGTCCAATCATAAAAGTAAAAAATCTGAATAAGTCGTTTGGGGGAAAACTTGTTCTTAAAGACATAAATTTTGAAGTTTACAGGGGAGAGCTTTTTGTTATTGTCGGATACAGCGGGTCCGGTAAATCCACACTTCTTCGTGTTTTGGCCGGACTTGAGGACCTCGACAGCGGGGAGATCTTGTTTAATGGTTCTGATGTTTCCAGGGTACCTCCCCAGAAGAGGAAAATAGGCATGGTGTTTCAGGATTATGCAATATGGCCGCATATGAGCGTCAGGAAAAACATTGAATTTGTCCTGAACAGCGATAAATCAGACGCAGCCAGGAAAAATGATTTTATCGTAAATCTCCTTACAAAAGTAGGCTTGTCTGAAAAAATTGACAGCACTCCTTCCCAGCTTTCGGGAGGCCAATTACAGAGAGTTGCCCTGGCAAGAGCACTTGCGGTTGAGCCCGATATACTTTTGATGGACGAACCATTAAGCAATCTTGACAGACAGGTCAAGAAGTCACTTCAGCTAGAAATCTTGAGAATTACAAAAGAGATGGGTGTCACCACACTCTTTGTAACACACGACCAGGAGGAGGCCCAGCTGCTTGCTGACCGCATAGCAGTTATGAATTCGGGAGTTATAGAGCAGATAGGAGATCAGAGAGTATTCTATGAAAATCCTGTTAATGCCACAGTAGCATCCTTCATGGACGAGGTTATACAGTTTCACGGTAAAGTGGAAGAGTTCAAGGAAGGGATATGCAAGGTAAGAGTCAATGAAAAAATTGTGGAAATCGTTGCCGAAAATAAGGTTGAGCTTGCCGAATCAGATATGTGCACAATATGCCTGAGGATGTCGGATCTTGAGCTGAATGACAGTGGATGGATTGACGGCCTGGTGATTTCTGACAAGTTTTTTTCCGGAAAGAACCATATCATTGTTAATATTACAAATGATCTTACTGTGAATCTGGAAATTAACGAAGATCTGAAAATGGACTTCGGGAAGAAAGTGAAACTTTCAACAAGAGGAAATGTAGCCATGGTATTTTTGCAGGATGCGAAGGTGGAAGCTAAAACAGAGGCTACCTGAAAACTATATTGTAAATTGGCACTGATGGCCCGTTATATATTGTATTTATTCTATAGAGAATACATTACAAATGATTAAGTATAACATTTTTAATACTTACCAGATAATCAATGAATAAAAAGACAGGAATTATCGCTGCTATTGTGGTGATAGTTGTGGTTATAGCTGGAGTTGCTATTGGTGTAACATATCTCAATTCGACTAAGGCACCGGCAAAAGAGGTCGTTATCTATGCCGATTACGGATCGAGCCTTGCTTCCAAGTATTTCGATAATTTCACCAATGCAACCGGAATAAAAGTAGTTGCCACATATGGTTCAATGGGTGACCTTGTAGGGAAACTTATTGCTGATTCAGCCAGCCCTCAAGCGGATATACTGTTCGGTGGAGCGCCCTCAGCGTATATAAGTGCAGAGAGTCATGGAATATTCCAGAGCTATACTCCTGCTGCAATAGCAAATCAGTCTGAGTACCTCCACGGAGGTCTCTGGAGATCTGGCAACTGGACATGGTATCCATTCACATATGCGGTTCTTGGGCTTTCTATAAACAC
>JAKBSB010000211.1 GCA_021845155.1 Thermoplasmata archaeon | reverse complement strand
ATAGCCGACCACAAGAACTGCATAGGAATGAGACAGTGCCGCAACCATGGAACCCAGTGCCATAACAGCGAATGAAATCTTGACAGCCCTCCCCGGCCCAAGTCCGTCTACAAATATTCCTGAAAGGAAAGAAACTGAAAATGAACCTATGAATATGACGCTCGTAATAAGACCAAGCTCAGTTGAATCCAGAAGAAACCTGTTTTTTATGAATGGGGCGAGTGGTGCGTACGAGGATAGCGTGAAATTCCCCAGGATCATGAAAAGCAGGCTCTGTATCACGACAGGAAACCTTGCCTTAACTGGATTCAATATGCGCCTCTCTTCATGAACAGGTCACCTGACCCTTAGCATATCCAAGAATATTTTAGATCCGGTTTTCATCGGAGGGTTATTCCACCATCTACAACTATGGTCTGCCCGGTTATGTATGATGCATCATCTGACATCAGGAACCTGACTGTTTTACCCACATCTTCAGGATTCCCCCATCTGCCAAGCAAAGTCATTCTTGATACGTTTTCGTAAAATGTGGCATCTTTCCACCTGCTCTTGTTGATATCTGTCTTAACAAAGCCGGGAGCAACTGAATTGACCCTTATTCCGGGTGCAAGTGTAACCGCCATGGATCTTGTCACGTGAACAAGAGATGCCTTGCTTGCCTCATAAGCTATGGACAATGATCCTGCTTTTATGGCGGCGGCAGAACTAATGTTTACAACAGATCCCGGTTTTTCCATTGTTCCAGCAAGTCTGTTCACAATAAACACGGGTGCCCTGATATTTATGTCCTGGACTTTATTCCACGATTCCGGGGTTATGGTGCTCACGTTTCCAGGAAGACTTATCCCTGCGTTGTTAACTATTCCACTTATAGCCACACCCATGTTCTTTATCTCATCACACACCGCATCGATTCCGTTAATGGATGAAAGATCGCCATGGACTGTTCTGATCTCAGACCCCACTGCTTCACATGCCGTTTTCACATCTCTCACCGCATCATTTCCGGAATTGTAATGCAGAATGAGATTCCACCCGTCTTTTGAGAGTTCCAGGGCAATTGCCTTTCCGAGCCCTTTTGACGATCCTGTAACCAGCGCAAAACCCCTGTTCATAAGCTAAACATTGAGATCTGGCATAAATTCTTATTGCAAAACTTATGGTGTTTATCCATGAATTGATACGCATTAACATGGGAAATTTTCTTGCCTCTCGCAGTTTAGCGTTCCCTGCTTTCATACTCCTTAACAGATTAATGAAGTTTTCCTCTCATAAAACACCAATTACTGCTCAAGTCATCTAAACTCTAAAACCAGGTGTTTTCAGTAAGAAATGATGTAAAAAATAATTATCGGATTATCACCACATAATTGCCGTAGACATAAACTAAATGTTTTTATATTATTGCCTATTTAATTTTTGACGAACATCAGAAAAAAGATAATATTTATTTCTGCTATATTTGTGGCTGTGCTAATGTTTGGAGCAATGGCTTATGGAATCGCGTCAACCAAAACAAACAACATGCCATGCTTAAAAGAACAGGACGGAAACACAAGTGCCTTGAGAGTGGCCGTTGGTATAAACCCAGTCGAATTCAACCATAATTTATCCTCATTTTTTGGGCACAAAAACCTGAAATGGCAAAAGGTAGGCATTCCTAGCGAGTATGCAATTAAAGCAAAATCGGTTTTGGCTGAATTCGCAGATGGAACAAATATTTCCTACACTTACCTTCTGGAAAGCGGAGTGCAAGTAAGCAAATCTCAAGCGTGGAAAACTGAAATTATTATTGGGCGAGGATTTAGGGATATAATAAGTGCAACAAACAACTCTGTAACAATATACACCTCGATACATGAAAACAAAATTTCAAAATTGCAGGCAAATGTCAATTATCAATTTCTAATAGAAAATGGTAGCGTTTCTAATCTAGTTACTGTGGACCCCAATACTTACTACCAATCCTTCGGTTGGGGACAAGCATGGCTCTTCTATGGGTCAGATACTTTTTATGGAGGAATTGGTTTGAATGATTACGGCATCATGTTAGGCACAATCACTACAGTCTCAACTATTGCTACTGGGGCCCTGTTGTGGAGTGTTCCATTCGTTAATGCAGCGGCACTCATTTTGGAGGTAGTTACAGCGGCAGCATGGGCAGTATTTGGAAACGAGCACACCACAACATACGGTAGCCAAATTCCTTATGTTGAAATCGGTGTATCAGAGGGTAACTGGTGGGATTTTTGGAATACGGGAGCTTACGGTGAACTAGGCGCCTATTCCAATCAGATAACGCCATTCAATGGAGGAACACCAACCTATACTGGATGGTTATATTTCCCGTTCCTGACGACAGTGAGTCCTTCGGATCCCTTAGCGTTGATTCAAAGCCTCATTCCACACTCTAGTGTATGGCCTAGCCTTAACCCACCGTGGTGAATAGAAAATGGAAAATAACTCACATGAACTGAGGAAGATAAACGTATATACCGCACTTACGGCGGTGGCATTTCTATTTTTGATATTTTTGGTACTTTCCAGGCTTAGTTATCTAAGTTCACAAAGTCAGATAGTATCATATGATTATAACTTCTACACAGGGATTCTACCAGCATTCTTAGTTATGTACTTTGGTATAGATTCAATATTCTATCTATTATATCGCCGCATAAGAGTTAAAATGGGTTCCTACAGGAAAGTGCTGCTCTCCTGGGCCATGGTATGCTCAATACCACTTCTATCTATACTATTCGGGCAATTATCAGTGTTATATTCTGATTTTCTTCTTTACGTTACTGTGGCTATAGTGCCGTTTCTGGTCTCGTTGTCTATGCCGGTCGTTCTATCGGTAAAAAAATGAAGCGACTAAACTTGAAAACAGCGTCTGTTCCAAACTCTGCGTAAACGATATTGCATGAATACCAGTAACATTAAGAATTTAACATTTGCGAGCGGGAAGTCCCCATTCTCAGGATATGGGGATGAAAGCGAGCGAAAAATTTATTGTATTCCATAAGATATTGTTCTATCCGCTGGCAGACAGAAGTGAAACAGGTCTGATAGCATATTGCTTCATGCGTGACTGTGTACACAAAGTTGGATGGGTTAGCATGAAGGACAGAGTACCCTCGGGCCGAAGAAAATTCAAGCCCATGGATATTTCTCCAGCAAGCTTTGAAGTGGGGAGATCCCTGCGAGAGCTGGAAGAGGAGGTCCCACACAGATCATCTTACACATGTTCCATGTCCACTGAATACGAAAGCGTCGTTGATAAAATACGTGCAAGCATAAACTACAGGGCTTTTCCGGATGATTACCTGAAGGATTTCCACCTGGTTGGT
>JAKBSB010000210.1 GCA_021845155.1 Thermoplasmata archaeon | reverse complement strand
GAACAAGGGAGGAGGAATTTTACCAGAAAGTTTCCGGGAAGGCTTACATGGACATTCTTGCATCCGGAAATGGAATTTACAGGACAGTCAGGGATACAAGGAGCTCCAGCGCAGACGAGATCTTTCATCAGAGCATGAATCGTGTCTACGAGAGCGTTTCAACCGGAACAACATCAATGGAAATAAAAACTGGATACGGCCTGGATCTTTCAACAGAAATGAAGATGCTTGATGTAATACACAGGATTAAGGACACGGGTATTGTAAACGTTGTTCCCACATTCCTGGGCATGCATGCAATACCGCAGGGACAGAGGGAATACGAATATTCAAACTACGTGATATCTGCAATGTTCCCCAGGATGAAGGACAGGGTAAAGTTTGTCGATGTTTTCTGCGACAGGGGGGCGTTTTCCGTCAGTTCAACGATGGAGATGGCAGAAGCAGCCAGATCCAACGGCCTGCGCCTGAAGCTGCACAGTGACGAGTTCGCGGATATAGGTTGCCTGGATCTGTGTGAGAAGTACCATCCACTGACGGTTGATCATCTTCTTGTGACGGATCATAAGGGCATGGAGAAGATTGCCAGATCAGGGGCAATAGCCACATTCCTTCCAATGACTGCCTTCAATGTTGCAGACGGAAAGTATCCAGACATAGGTTCCTTCATAAGAATGGGCATACCGGTGGCTCTTGCATCAGACGCGTCTCCGGTGTCATACAACAGCAACCTCTTCTTTGCAATACATCTGGCTGTAAAGTACTGCAGGATGTCAATAGAGGAGGCGCTTAATGCTGCAACCATAAATGGCGCATTTGCCTGTGGAATTGAGGACAGATACGGTTCAATTGAGCTAGGGAAAAATGCCGACATAATCATACTGAACGTTGACAGCTACAGAAAAATTCCATATGAATATGGCATAAGGATGGTCAATACAGTGATCAGGAACGGGGAAGAGATATTTCACAATGGCTCATTTCTCTCATGAATACACCGGATCAATCATGGATTAATATCAGATTAGAATGAAGGAAGGTTAAAATTGAAACTTCTTGACCTTGACGAAGCGGTTACAAGACTTAAGGAACTGGGTGCAAAAAAAGTACTCCTGCAACTTCCGGATGGTCTTAAGCCCCATGTGTTTGAATACTTCAACAGGCTTTCTGAGAACTTCAGTATAATTGTGTCCTCAGAATCTTTCTACGGGGCATGCGATATAGGATCAAGAGATGTCTATTCCGGGGTGGATGCCGTTGTTCAGCTGGGGCATTCAGAAATTCCCAACATACAGTATCCGATTCCGGTGATATTCCTTGAATACAGGGATGAACATGAAATAGAGTTTCCTGAGAGCATGTTCGAACCACTCAGGGAAGGGGGGTACGGAAGGATTGGTCTGCTATGCTCAATCCAGTACATTAACCATATGCAGGAGGTTGGCAGGGTCCTTACAGGCATGGGGTTCTCCACAGTAACAGGTATTCCTGATAAAAGGATGAAATATCCGGGGCAGGTTCTTGGATGCAACTTCAGCTCTGCGCATTCGATACAGAACAGTGTGGACTGCCTTCTCATCGTCACAACTGGAAAGTTTCATGGAATAGGCGCACAGCTTTCCACTGACACCGACGTGTTCATACTGGACCTGAATGATATGTCACTGAAGAATATAAAAGACGAAACGGATAAATTCATAAGAAAGAGGTATGCCAGCATATCAAGGGCAATGGATGCCAGGAAGTTCTGTGTTGTTGTCGATACCAAAGTGGGACAGTTCAGGGAAAAGGTTGCAGGTGTCATAGTTGACAGGATAAGGGAGATGGGCAGGGAGGCGGTAATACTGACCGCAAATGAGGCAAATCCCATGGACTATTCAAACATGAGGTGTGATGCCGTAATATTCACAGGTTGTCCAAGAGTTCCCATTGATGATGCTGAAAAGTTTTCAATGCCCATTCTCACTGTAACAGAATTCCAGATGATATTTTCAAAAAATCCTCCGAAAAGGTATGTTATGGACGAGATTGTGGCTGTTGACCCACTCATCCTGAAAAATGTTCACAATTAATCCCTTCTCCAGGGAACGGATCTTTCCTGGTCATTTGTTGCAAACCATGAATGACCCTTCCAACAAGATAGGTGGAACCAGTGTCCACTATCTCAACATCTATGGTGCTGTACATTCTCTGGTCTCCGCCAACCACAACGGATCTGTAGGCATGATCCCTTCCAACCCACGTACCAGATTTTCCCTTCTCTGTTATGAATATGGATTCAACTTTTCCCACAATTGAGGCAAGTTTTTTCTGCAGGATATCTCTGTGCATCTCCGTGTAGAACCTTGTCCATTCCTTCACAGGGTTTGTTCCCGGTATTTTGCTGTTGAAATCTGCAGTGTACGGCCTGGGTGAAAAGCGCGTTATGTTTATTATGTCCGGCTTTGTTCTTTCTATGAGTTTCACGGTGTTCTCAAATGATTCGTGGTCCTCATCATGATAACCGGATATTATGTCGGTTGACAGTGTGGAATCCGGAAAATTTTGCCTGAATGTGGATGTTATTGTTGCAAAATCCTCCGCCTGATATTCCCTGTTCATGAGTTCAAGAATACGATCATCACCACTCTGAACGGGAACATGGATAAACTTGAAGACCTTGTTGTTTTTCATGGAATCCATGAGCGGATCAAGTATGCCTGTGGTGTTCTTTGGCTCCATCATTCCTATCCTTAACTTGAAATCCATGTCAATGGAAGTTATGTCACTGACAAGCGAGGGGAGTCCAGTCCCCAGATCCTTTCCATATGCTGCTGTGTCAAGTGAGCTGATTCTTACCTCCCTGATCCCCCGTTCCAGCTGAATTCTCACCTGGTTCACTATCTTCTCGGGCTTCCTGGATACAAGCTTTCCTCTTGCAACTCTTGAGATACAGTAGTTGCAGTTACCTGTGCATCCCTGGTTAATGGGTATTCCGTCGAATATTGACGGTTCCCTGATCTGAATATCGTCCATCTTTCCCGTGTAGAGGGAATGCATCTCCCTTGGCGTTAACATTTCAATTGAATCGGAGGAGATCTGGTTTCCGGTGACAGTTGGAAGGCATCCGAGCACCTTAACCTTTGATTTGGAAGAAAGATCATCGATACGATTGAGCATTTTTTCCTCTGTATGCCTTACCACAACACATGTTCCGATGACGCTTAAATCTGCATCCTCAGGTCTCTGCACTATTGTGTCGCCATCTTTCATCATACCGTTCACGTAAAGCGCAGATTCTGATCTGGACAGTGTGCATCCGTATGATTCAAAATATATCTTCATTTCTGCTGGTTCATTTAAATTTCATAT
>JAKBSB010000209.1 GCA_021845155.1 Thermoplasmata archaeon | reverse complement strand
GCGTTTGAGGTGGAACCAAAAGAATGGTATTTTTATATTGCAATCAATAAGTTCATGGGAGCAGGCAACATGGAATTCCCCTGTTCAGGCATGCACAAATCCTGTTTTCCAGAAATAAACGGGCTTTAACCATATCTGTAAAATCAATTTTGCTCGGTGGCAACCATAATCCATCTGATGACAACAGGTTGTTCATTATGCTAATAAGTACATTAATGGGTCTAATTACCTTTAGTTCAATATGATGGCGTAAAGGGAAAAGTATACTTATTCCGTAATAAGTTGCAGATGCAAAATTTCCCACACATGGACTTATGCCAAATTTATAATATCCTTGAATCATCAGTCGGGAATCATGATACTGAAAGGAACAACAGTGGTAATAGTTGTCATTCTTCTATTATTTCCGTTGCACATAATTCACCAGGATCAACTTTCTCCAGCCAAGTTTGTTTCCAGCCAGGTTCAGGATAGGGGACAGGTGCCTGCAGGCATGTGTATAATAGGCCAGAATGGATCTGTAGACACATACCGTACACAACAGAATATAACTGTGCCTGAAGGTTCATCCCTTGAATTTCTTAATACAGTTGTGGAATTTCTGCCGGATTCCCTGAAGAATTATTCAATTAACGCATATGGAGAATTGATTCTTGTGAACTCAAGCATAATCCTTGAAGACCCAATGGCTTCGAGCATCACGTTGAATATTGGCAGCAATTCCTCGGGGAACAGTACTGGATTTTTAATGATAAATTCAACACTCGACTTCAATGGTCATATAAGATCGGACAATACTTCTTTGAGAATTTACAACTCTACCCTTGAATCCCCTTTCACGTCTGCTAATCTCTCATCTGAAGACCTGAAATACAGTTTCTCAAATACACACATATACTCAATCAACTCATCATTTTCCGGGCTCGAAGTCCATAATCAGTCAGGTGAATTCACTGCCGGAGGTTTGAACCTGAACGGATTGCCAGCTGAAAAAAGCCGCAGTATATTGCCTGTCTCTGACTGGGTATGGAAACCCACTGCACTTGCAAATGTGATAGATGTGGCACTGAATTACAGCATAGGAAATACAACTACTGTGTCAAATGTCACATTCATGCTGTTTGGAAAGAACATTTACACTTACCAGATTCCCGCCCGTGAGGGACCCGAAATCCAGGTGTCCACCAGATTCAACATTTCAATAGAAAACACGCCGGAATACGTGCATGTTTTCAACTCTTCCTCAAATTTCTCCATCTACTTTCAAGAGACAGGTTACCAGATCATTCTTGAAAATATCAATATCACTTTTATGTCCAACGATACTGTTTCTCTCCTGGGGCCTGACAATTTCGGTATATACCTGTATAACAGCACGTGGCTGTCGTATGATGACAATTTCAGCCTGAACACTGATCCATACTATATTTATTCATATGTGCCGGATCCGGAAAAAAATGCCATATTCCTTGAGGACCAATCAAGTCTTTATGCTGATGGAATGGCGTTATCACAGGACACGCCTGGAAGCACTCCTCCCGTATATGCAGAAAACGGTTCCACCGCTGCCTATTTTTCAATACTCTCCGTGACGCAGGTAAACCAGTTCGGGGATCCCCTGCGGGCAGAAAATAACATAACATCCAGTTCCCTAAGCCCTGCTATCCGGAGTGTGGCATTTTCATGGAACCGTAAAATGGAAGCAATGCTTTCAGCGTTTCCACAATACACGTATTTACAACATGAAAAGCCCGGGACAAAAGTTTATGATCTTCTGGATACGCTGCAGAATGGAACAGGTTCGCCTGAATTCATGGGGGATTATGGGGACAGCACACTTGGGTATGTCCACTATTTTTCACTCCAGCCCCTTGAATACTTCAATTTCACTGACCATCTGAACATGACATATACAGATCCATATCCGGTCCTGAACATGATCGTGAACAACATGGTTGCCGGCACTGAAAACAGCGTCAACATTTCAATAAGTTCAATGCAGGGTTCATCAAACCTCACGGAAATTGAAGTTATGGTATCCAACGGCACATCAAACGCTGGTACCTGGACCATAGATCCTGTTATTGTGAACCAGGGGAAAGAATTCACGAAGTCACTGAATATCTCGCCGGAAAAAAGTCTTCACACGGGGCTTTACACCATAACCCTGTACGCAGTGGATAATCAGGAGTTTTCCAACAAAACCATCTGGGAAATCAATACAGACAGGGTCATATATTCAACGGCCGGCATTAACGCTTCCCTGGAAGATGTTGTGGAAGCCAACGGGAGCATTTCCCTTGGGGTGGAAGTTCATGGGATTTCACCTTACATGAAGGGATCAGCACAGGTTATCTTCCTTGTGAAGAATCAGGACAGCACGCTGGAAGAAAAGAACAATACAGAATTTTTTTCCGGATCTTCCAGCCAGTCCTTTCAAGCATGTTTCAATAACACGGAAAATGGAACTGTAGTGGAATCACTCATTTCACTCCCATTCCCGGATAGCGGTCATACTAGCCCATATGTGGAAGCATCCAGTTCAATAGCGCAGGTTTCCCAAAAAAATGTATCCCTCTATAAAGTGGCACTGATTGGTCTTGGTATATCAGGCAATGATCAGTGGCGTATCTACAATGGCACTTCAGGCTATGCAAGCGAGAATGGAACCATAACTCTCAATATTTCAAACGGAACTTATTTCTTTTCCGTGCAGAGTCCGGCAGGTTTCAACTCGACAGAAAACAGTGTGGCATTCACTGTAGCCGGTTCAGGATTGAATCTTGACATTCCTTTCAGTATGATAGAATACAGTCTTGGAATAATAGAGGAAGGCCTGCCTGCCAATACATCATGGGAAGCAGGAATCGGCAACCTGACAGTTGAAACAAGGACGGGCTTAATCCAGGTCGAGTTGAGGCCAGGAACATATCTCCTGAATTTCAGTTCACATAAATTCTATTCATCGGACCGGACACAGGAGTGGGTTAACATAACCAATTCATCAACTGTGATAGTGGTTCACTATTCTTACACAGGTGGTCTTGCCGGGATAGTTGAGGAGCATCCGGAGTATATATCTGCATCAGTGGTAATTTCAGTCTTTGCAATGCTGTACTACCTGGATATAAGGAGGAGATCATTCTATCCCTGCCTGAGCTGCGGCACGACATGGCCAAGGAAGAGAAGAATATGTCCGGGATGCGGCAGAAAGATGAATGGCAGGAATTCTCCGAAAGTGGAGGAAAATGATAAATAAAAAAGAGTGATTGATTGCCACGTTGAGGAAGGCTCTTTTCATTGACCGTGATGGAACAATAATAAAGGATGTGCCATATTCGGCTGACCCTGGTAAAATAGTGATTTACGACGATGCTGTAGACCTCATGAACAATTACGG
>JAKBSB010000208.1 GCA_021845155.1 Thermoplasmata archaeon | reverse complement strand
TACGGTTCAAAGTTTGTTGCATTTTTAAAAAAATTTCCAAAGTCATTCATATCAAACACTACTTTAAATGTAATTCAATAATAGTATTAAATGATTTCTATCAATTAGGTTTTAAAAATATTGTATCCACCCAGATAAAGGAACTCGAAAAAAATTCACGTTAGATTGGAAAATGCAGTCTTTAAGTAAGGCGAAATAATACATATTTATCCATAGATCACTTGCTATGGCCCCATTGAAGTAAAGTAGTGTTTGATTTAATAGGTTGACAAACTATAATTCCATTGCATTTATGCAATGGCCCCATTATTTTTTCATTCAATCCCACCTGATATCAATGTGATCCGAGTCGTAGGTTCCAGCGGCAGTTGCAATCTTAGGTTTTTTCTTAACGTAGTAAACTGATAGAATCAGTGCGACCAGAGAAGACCAGATCAGGCCAACCACGGCTGAAGATGCATACGCAAGATGATCAAAGGTTGGGGTGACAATCTCAGAGAGGACATCCTGCTCAACAGTAAAGAAGATTACAACCAGTGCTATTGCTGAAGAGAGTATTGGAACGACTCCATGGACCAGCGGCTTGAAGACCTTCTGTGTTCTTGTGTAGAGGGTAAGACTTATGTTTGCGTAAACATGAGTGAATATGATTCCAATCCCTGCTCCTGTAAGAAGTATGAGTGCCCCTGTTTTTGGCCCGAAGAGGAATCCGAAGAGCAAGTTGATTATAAGCATCAGGATCATGTACCCCCTTATTGCCTTGTACGGACTCTTATATTTTTTGTGAACCTCAGAAAAGGACTTTGGGAATATGATCTTATCCCTGCTTGCAGAAAACCATACCCTGCTCACAGCATTTGTCTTCGCAACGCCGTTTGAAAGGTAGCTGTTTATTGTGAACACTATTAGAAGAATGGCACCTATTGGACCAAGGAATCTGGTAAAGACATAGAGGCCAGGATCTGACGTTGTGGAGAACGATCCTATGTTGGAAATCCCAAACCCAACTGTCAGTGCATAAGTGGCAGGTATGAGGGCCAGGCCTGAAAACAGGTAGGATAGAAGCAGTGAATTCTTTATCTTCTTCTTTGGCTCCTGGATCTCTTCAGAAATAGTTGTGGATATCCCTATTCCTGTGAAATCGCTGATTGAGAATATCATGGAGAGGAAGAATATTGGAAGAACTCCAACAGGAAGCGTGAAGGGAACAAAGGAATTTCCCGGACCCACCTCAACAATAATGATGACGGCTGCAACAAAGAGGAAAAGAACCTCTGCAAGGCCTGTGATGAATGTATATTGAACGGAAGGCCTGATCCCCAGATAGGGGACAACTGTTATGTACACAATCATTCCCACTGCGAATACGACCCAGAGATACTTGAACGCCGATATCTGGGCTGAAAGCAGGAATAGGAAAGACGAAATACCGAGAATTGCAAAGGCAGAAGATGTGAGATTCTCATACAGCCACGAAAAGGCAGTTGCCGGACCATAAAATCCAGATTTCGTAGAGGCTGCGGCATAGGCGTAATATCCTCCTGCATTTGATCTCAGTTTAGAGAACTCGTACGGTGTAATCATCCACAGTCCATAAATGAGCCATGCAACGATTATGGCGGTCACAGACCTGAAGCCAACATCTGCAAAAGTTCCGATGAGAAGTATGGCAATATCGGCGGCAGGCCCTACCTGGGCCAATGAATAGAAGGCTCCCTGCCATGTTCCAACAGACCCCTTTTGCAGTTCATAATGTTTTTTCCTTGGACCCTCAATGGTTCCCTGGGACATATTTGCATTAGGCGGTCATGTTATTTAAGTGGTTCCGGGAACATTTTTATACTTCCGGCATTCTTAGAACAAATAGGTCAAATCCCAATAGTATCAAGATGATAACGTTTATAAATGAAGGTCAGAGATAGTCCTCCCTTTTCACAATGTTCCCGGGTTTTCCATCAAGGTATAATTTTATGTTATAGCATGCATGGACAAGTGCCTCTTCAACAAGGTCCGGTGAAAGTCCTGCGACATGGGGAGTAAGCACTGCATTTTCTGGTAAATGCTTCTCAATTTTAGGTTCTCCCCACCATACGTCAGAAAGGTACTCCTTTTCCGGATTATTATTGAGGAAATCCAGCATGGATTTTCTGTCCACCACGTCTGCTCTTGCAACGTTCACTATTATGTTTCCCCTGAAGACTGAGAGCAGTTCCGAATCCACAAATCCTCGTGTCTGTTTTGTCAGGGGAAGCCCTATTATCACAACATCACTTTCCCTGAACAGATCCTTGGCGGAATCAACGTATCTGTCAACATTAGTCTTGGTGCCAGGTGTTCTTGTATATGCAAGTACGTTCATTCCCAGTGCTTTTCCAATTCTGGCGCAGCTCCTCCCGATACCCCCGTACCCAAGTATTCCAAGGGTCCTGTGTTTAAGGGATGACACAGGCAGCTTCTTCCATGTCCCATTCCTTGTCATTGAATCAAAGGTGCTTATTTTTCTTATATGGTAAAGGATCATTGCAAATGCGTGTTCTGCTACCGGATCAGAGAAAGCATCAGCATTGCTGCAGAATGTAACATTTGCAGGTATTTTACCTATTTTTACATGGTCAACACCTGCTGTAACCGTCTGGATGAGCTTTGTTTCAGGACCAACTATGAAATCTTCCTGTATCAGCTCAATGTCCGTTGCATAATCAGGTTTCACAACAGAGGGAATTCCGGTTATTTCGGTGCATTTCTCGGCGACTTCTTTTTTTACGTCAAAATAGATGCCCAATTTCATTTATCTGTATTTTTGCAATAATATTAAGGGTTTAGGATCAATATTGCCATATCGGAATACGGCATCAAAATATGCTTAGGTTTTTTCAAAGATGCATATTACGCCTAGGAGGTATATAGGGCTCATTTTCATCGTATATACCCCTTTTTCTTGTAGTGGAAAAAGAAAAACGTGTTCCACTACGGCATTAAGCTATCGATCAATCATTCAATCCATGAAAAGTCACGAGAATTACTGGACTCGTTGAGATATGCCCTTTAGAAATATGGTAGAAATTCTAAGACTATTCTGATGCCATACATATCGAATATCTGGCGTTTAATCACAAAATTCGGATATTGTTTCACATAATTGTTTGGCGATCATTCGAAATGAATTCCTAATTTTCCACGGGTTCATACCGGCTGTATCAATGACATTCTTGACAGGACGAAAAGTGCCTTTTTATTCCAGATTTACAGCCAGGACAGCCCGGGTACCCATTATCTTGCATCAGTCAATGGAACTAAATGTGTATTCATAAATTTTTTAACGGATTTTATGCAAGGTCTTAAATATAGTTCATTCATAATCGAAGAATGATTCAGATAACCGGACTCACCAAACAGTACAGTAAA
>JAKBSB010000207.1 GCA_021845155.1 Thermoplasmata archaeon | reverse complement strand
GATAAAACTAAAACCGCTGCAATTCCTCCCACTGCCATGTATATTTATATTGACAAATCTGTTCCTGATTTATAGACCGGTAAAAGATCAATTGACAGTTTTTTCACTGAATATTCAATTTTTCGTTAAACTTAATCAAGAACTGTTTTGTATGATCATCTTGGAACTGAAACAGAAATATCAACCCTCATGAGTGATTTAAAATTTGGTAGCTGATCATTGTCTGATGCTCATTATTACTATGTTCTCGTTATTTTTCCTGCGGATACTTTGATATTGCTTTGTATGCGTCATTAACATCTTACCTTCTGCCTGCTTTTACCATAATTTAGCACCTCTGTTCCAAGTTCTGTTATTTTGTTGTCCTGGTCAATGAGATAAAACTCCTTCAAAGTGGCCACCATCTCAGGATGATCAGTAAGTTTGTCCATATGACATAGTGCCCCTATGGTGTCCTGACCAATAAGCCTGAAATAATTTGCCGGCGTTACCTCCTTCAGGATTATATCGCCATTCCTGTTGATCTGGTAATAGGTATGATGCTTATGCACCTCCGCACTCTTCTTCAACTTTGCTGCAGTACGCTTGATTGATGTATTTTCATAAATGTCAAGAAGTCTTAATGAATGGAGGCGTTTCAAATGTTCGGTAACCCTCATCTGCGGAATATCCGTATATCTTGTGGTGTTCTTGGCATAATCCACTTTCGCCAAATGCATGTGTCGAAGCACTCTCAGCATCTCCGGAGATTTCAGCACTTCAAGCAGCGCTTCGTCTAAAGAATGTTCAACAGCCATATTTAACCAGTCCTTTCCATGTGTGGTTTCTGCTATGACATAATAAAAGAAATACTTCTCTGGGTTTATGAAAACCAAGTTTTCGAAAATATTAAAGTAAAGACTTTTCATACAAAAACGTGTTCGTTACTGTCAGAAATAAGAAGGTTGAGATAAGGAAAGCACTGGCGAAAGATGCACTTCCCTATTATTCGTTGCTGGGGGAGCTGAGGAATGATCCCCAGTCGTTTATCCTGGTGAACTACAGAAAAACTATGCCTGATTTTCATGAGATAGAGAAACGTTCAGAAGAGTGGAATAAGTACCCCAGATCCATGCATTTCGCAGTTGATCCTGAAGTTTCTGGCTTTGTAGGGACAGTCATAGGTCCGGAGTATGGCCCGGAAATACAACCGCATATAGCGGAGCTTTTCTATGGCGTTTCAAGCAGATACAGGCATACAGGCCTTATCTATGCTATTTTATACTATGCACTCAGGGATGTTGATGTCAAGTATCTAACCGCCACTGCATATACTGAAAATTACGCCTCGGTTCATGTGCTGGAAAGCATGGGAATGAAAAAAATTGCAAGGCTGGAGGAAAATGATTTTAACTGGGCCAGCGGACAGTTTCAGGATGACTACCTTTTCCGTGGGTTAAGATCTGTTGCTCTTGAGAGCCTGAAAAACAAGCTAATCCAGCGCAATCTGGCCAATCCTGAATGATTTGCTGCCGTTCGCGGCTATAAGGCCTTGCATGGAAGTCCCTTCATTCTGCCATTAAGTCCAGATTTTTATTTTAGCATTTAACTATCAATATATTTTTATTAATGTAATTATCGACCTGTTTTGATTCACTCAAAAAGGAACAAGACTGTTTTAATTCTGTTTCTTTTATATGTGGACAAAGTGGAAAAATAAGGTTCAGTATCCGGCGGAACTGGACTGTATGGACCTGTGGGGAATTGAACCCCAGGCCTCTTCCATGCCAAGGAAGCGATCTACCGCTGATCTACAGGCCCATTATACTGGGAACATGAGAGTCCTTTCCAGCACAATAAGAGTTTTTCCTTATCTTAACTCCCACTATAAATTTTTTCCTTGTTTTTCATTCCAGGGTACCAATTGAAACAGCGAAAAAATCATTTTCATGCGACATAAGCCACGAAAAATTATATACAGCAAGAGTGCTTTAATGTGGAAATGCAAAATCCACATTCTGACGCTTCCATGGTCGGATATTTCAAGGTTATTGAACCCTTTCAGCTTAAGGACTTTGAAGTGGTGGACAGTTACGTACTTAACAACGATAAATCATCTGTTAAGATCCTTTGGGATAAAGAAAATCTTGAATACTTGTACCAGGTGGAGGAACCCACCATCTCAAGGAAGGAACTGAACGACCTTTACAACATCGTGAAGGACATGGAGTGGATAGTTCCCAACAGCATGGATATTCCAAACACGCTCACAAAGTTCCAGTTTCCTGAGATCGTTAAGGACTACATCCACAACCGCAAAGGGATTTATGAGAAAGCAAACAGCGAAAAGCTCCAGTATTTCATAAATCGCGACTACACTGGATACGGGCTGATTAATGTGCCAGTCAACGATCCTGACATAGAGGATATATCCTGTGACGGTTTCGGTAGCAAGGTCTTTGTCTACCACAGGAAGTACCAGGACATGAAGACAAATATCGTCTACAATGATCCAACATATCTTGATTCATTTATCATCAAGCTCTCACAGTTCTGCGGAAAGGAGATCTCCATAAACAACCCTGTTCTTGATGGTATCACTGATCAGGGGCATCGTTTGCAGGCCATTTATGGAAACGAAATATCTCCGCATGGTTCAGTCTTCACCATGAGGCTTTTCAGGAAAAAACCGTTCACTCCGACTGAACTGCTCATCAACAGGACTGCTGATTCAGACATAATAACTTACATGTGGTATCTGGTTGAAAACAATAACTCATGCCTGATTTCCGGGGCACCGGCAGTGGGAAAGACGTCCACGCTCAATGCCCTGCTCATGCTTGCTCCCCCAAACTCAAAAATATTCAGCATTGAGGAGACCAGGGAGATCAATATTCCAAATGAGAACTGGATACCTGCCACAACCAGGGAAAGGGAGAATTATTCCTCTGCCCAGAAGAGGGGATACATGAAGATCGATATGTTCGAGCTGGTAAGGATGGCAATGAGGCAGAGACCCACTTACATTGTTGTGGGGGAGGTCAGGGGAAGGGAGGCTTATGCTCTTTTCCAGTCCATGTCAACAGGACATACAACATACTCCACAATCCATGCCGATTCCATGGAAGCCCTGATCAACAGGCTCGAGGCTGAACCACTGAATATACCAAGAGTCATGATGACATACCTCAACACTGTCATTTTCAATAAATTCATAAAGATAGACGGAAATCTTGTGAGACGCATAACTGAAGTCAACGAGATGATGGGGTATGACCCTGAAACCGGCGATGTGCTCTTTAACAATGTATTCTCCTATGACCCTGAGACGGACATGCACCATTACAACGGAAACAGTTCAATTCTTGAAAAGATAAGGCTTGCAACCGGAAAGAGCAGGCAGGAATTTGACCGGGATTTCCAGGAGAGAAAG
>JAKBSB010000006.1 GCA_021845155.1 Thermoplasmata archaeon | reverse complement strand
TAAGGGCGGTATCATAACCACTAGACTACGAGCCCTGAAAAATATCTTCTTCCTACGACGCTGATAATAAATATGTATATTTTATTTTCTTATGCGGGCCTTTAAAAAATAAGGATCTAAAAAAAGAATGGAATAAGACTATTTTTTTGATTTAATGGGATTTATCTGGTCCACAAATTTACTCTTAAGCAATATTGAAGTTTTCTTTATTGTGTCCACGTATTCCAGTTCATTCACGTGAACGATAAGGTTAATCCCAGAATTAAAAGCACTATCTGACATATCCTTTAATACGAGGTGCTCAACATTTCTTATTGTTACCCGCTGTCCAATGTCCGCCAAATCCTTCTCTGTAAGATCAAGATTCTTTATATTCTCGATTATCTTTGAAGAACCTTTCTTTGCGCCTTCAACAAACGCTTTTGATACATTCACTGCGCCATCCACTGTGGCCACTATGGAACTGTAGGCGTCGTCCGTAATCTCTCCAAGGGTCTTTCCCGAATCCCTGGCTATGTTAAGCACACGATTGTATAGATTCTTGCTGACACCCTTCACAGATATGTTCTTCTTTTCATCAGTCTGCACATCGCTCTGATCATTTCCTGTTTCATTAGTCATATTATCATCCACACATTCGTATCTTGGATATAAAGATATCTGGAAATCATGATAACCAGATATCCAGTTTACCTTCACTTAAACTTATCGCTGTTTTCATACAAATCCATTATTTTAGGGAGTTTATTTATTCATTTGACCAGATATTTCAATAAAAAACTTATACTACGATTTATTTACAGTTTTATGATGGATGAAGATAAAGTCGACAGCGGAAAGAGAAATTTTCTAAAAATGATGATTGTCTTGTCCGCAGGGGCAGCAGCTGCAGGCGCTCTTAAAGGCGTTGTTCAGGACATAATAGCTCCTGTCTCTGGGCTTACCTCGTTTCCTACTTTGACAATAACAAATACTACCGGTCTTCCACTCAATACAACGGATCTTAAAGTTAACAACCCTATCATAACTATATTTTATTACCCGCTTCAGGACGACCCGAACTTTCTCTTAAGACTCGGGGATTCCTCGAACGTTGATATTAAGATTAACAGCACTAAAGTAGTCATCCCGGCAAATGGAAACACATTTACATCACCAGATGGAGTAGGACCGCATGGTTCAGTTGTAGCATTCAGCGCAATATGCCAGCATCTTGGTTGTGTTCCTCCAATTATACATTATTATCCGCCTTCAACTAAAGGTGAGATATCAGATCTTCCGTCGAATGCCAGTAGCCCGGCATACATACATTGTGGATGCCACGGAAGTACGTATGATCCATATCACGGGGCTGCTGTTACTACGGGACCCACTGCAAGGCCTTTGCCAAATGTGATACTTGATTATGACCCGACTACTGACAACTATAAGGTTAAAAGTATGGTCGGTCCAACAATATATGGGAAACCAAATGATCTTGAGGGTGGAACTCCCTTCCCAACAGGCACAACTACTACACCTATAGTTCTATTAGGTTCCGGAGTGTGAAAATAAAATATGGTAGATCAAGATTTTGTTCAGGATAATTCAATATTAGGAAAAGACCCCCTCCACATGTCAGAACTTCCCCTGAAAAGAGTTCCAGATTACATGAGGAAACGCGGTGGCTTCATGTACTGGACTGGTGCTCTCATAAGTGTTGCATTCATATATCAGATAATTTCCGGACTTATACTTTTGCTATACTATAATCCTGCTTCTGCTTACAATAGTACTGAGGCGATTATTGAAACGATTCCTTACGGTGCACTTATACTAACTTCGCATCTTTACGGTGCCTACGCTATGATTGTCCTGATTTATGTGCATATGTTCAGGAATTATTTCATGGGCGCATACAAGAAACCAAGGATTTTACAATGGATCAGCGGAGTTATCCTGCTGGCTACGACCATTGGGGTAGGGTTCTTCGGTTATTCGATGACCGGAGATGTGCTCTCCTCAGATGCTACTGATGTAGGAAGAGGGATCGCAGAGGCGGTTCCATTCCTGGGAAAGACTTTTGAATCAATATTTTTTGGAAACGGTACCAGCGTAAGCCTTTTTGCTCATATGCTCGCCTGGCATATTATACTGGTTCTTGTTATAGGTGCAATATTCGGACTTCATTTCTTCCTGGCAGAGGCCAATGGAATAATGCCTTCAAACAGGGTATCCAAACATAAAGCACCGGCAGTTGACAAAGAAGATCCGAATTACAAGCCCTGGAACCCTTACAATTTTGCATATATGATACAACTTGGAATGATTGCTCTGGGTATAATCATAATAGTACCTTCTGTAATGATATTGCTTCCAAGTGTGCCAACATTATTCTCGCCATTTCCGCAGGTATCATCGTCAAGCGTATTTGCTGCATTTGTACCAACTTATCCGCCATGGTTCCTTTTATTTGTTTACAAGGCTATTGACTTCACATTTCTGGCTGCAGATGGGGCATATGAAGCTCTGGCTGCTACTGTAGTCTTTGCAGTTATTCCTCTCGTATACTTTATAGCAGTGCCATTTATCGACAGAAGCAACGATCTCCATCCGCTCGCGCGTCCGCTTGTTACTTCCTTTGGTATATTGAGCATAATTTATCTTGCAATCCTGTCTCTCTGGGGAGCACTTGCCCCTGGAATACCAATATCAGACAGTATAGTGGCAGCGGTCCTGGTACCTCCATTCGTGATAGTCGTGGGGGGCATGTATTTCCTGAACAGGCAATATGTAAAAGGAAAATTCAAGGTTTCTCCAAACAGGATTCTTACATCATTCCTGATTTTCCTCCTATTGCTATGCTTTACTTTTATAACACTGTCGGAAAACATTGGAACACTTATGACGTATGGAAATGGAATAAACATACTGGCAACTCTCTTTGCAGGAGGTGCAACCGCATTTGCAGCTGTTGGTACAATGAAATCTGCACAGTTCTCATATAAGGTAAAGCCAAAAGTGGAAACAAAGAATGCTTATCAATTGAGCAAAAATACTGCAATGGTACTGACATCCATCATTTCAGTTTCCGCAATAGCAATAGTTGTTATAATTGCAAAATTGAATCCAGTTTCAATTCCTCAGGAAGGGGTCTTTGGAATCGGTCTTGGCATAATATTGGTTCTGGCTGGAATTGTCCTCAGGATATACAGGGCGGCGTATTACAATGAGTAATATCAGGGTTCAGGGTTATAACCAGATAAGTTTCTGGCAGGAAGAAAATGTTGGGGTCATAGTTCTGAGAACAAACTCCAGGGGGCTTATAGGAGTTAGAGGCATCGAGGAACTGTTAACCGCCCTCAGCATTGCATCTGTGGATAAAAATGTTAAATCTATAGCTATTACGGGCATGAACAACATTTTCTGCAAGGGTATTGAAATGACCGGATCTCAGGAAGAAAAGGGAGAATTCCTGGATGCCTGCACATCCCTGGCTACATTAGTTAGTTCATTGAAAAAGCCCATATTTGCCCTGCTTAATGGGGACGCCATAAATGAAGGGTACGAAATTGCCTTGCTCTGTGACCTTATTATATCCAAGAAAGGGTTTAGCCTTGGAGTTGACAAAGGGTATAACTTCAAACTTGGGGGCTCGCTGACCTCTCAAAGATTCAGGAAATTCAGACTCTCAAAAGCGGTAGAGAATGAAAATACAGATCATTTAATTCCTGAAGATGAAACATACCTCCAGGAATCTCTGAAAATAATACACCAGGAAGAGGGCTACCCATATCCGGAAAGGAGAAATTCTTCCGTGGTGAATCTTAAGGGAGTTTTGGATCATGAAAGGGCTACGTTTCTGTATTCTGAAATTCAAAAAATCAGAAATGATAAAGAGGTGACTGCAGATGGAATCTAATACTTACCAGAGGTTGAATTTGACGCAATTGAAGAAGGTGATTGGTTAATGGAAAGCAACGTGAAAGGATGGATAGGTTACGCAATTATTTTCATAATAATTATTGGGGGGACTGCAAGCCTGCCTCACGTAATTAAGAGCAGTTCAGATCCAATAGCCATAACTGGAATTACAGGCCCGTCCAACTCATATTATAATGCAACAAGCCAGACACTGGTGGTAAATATAACGGGGTCAACCACAACAGTTGATGCAAATGTATCCTTTTCATCAACACTATCTTCATTAACTCTCGCAGTAGTTCCAGGTACTTTTGAGTTCAGCAATTCAACTATTGTATCAGTTGCCAAGGCTTATAACGCAAGTATAAATTTCGCCGCGAAGGCAATTCCTATTGATCTTGCACTTAACAGTGCAGTTATTTCCAATAATACATTCAGCAACACTACAGTTGAACTGAATTTATACTCTGGCCATTACGGGGCAATTGCAACGATTATGCTGGTAAAGGTGAGCTAAATGGAGAAACCACAGATAAGAAAGAATGACGTCATTGCTGCAGTGATCGCTATTGTGGTAATATTGGTTGGAGTTTCAATAGGGGTGGTCGCATCTGATCACATCAATTACAATGCAGACAATCCACTATTGACAATAAGCAACGAAAATGGCCCTACATTTAATATAACTAACAGCACTACATGCTTTTATTACAATTTCACAGTACAGACAAACCAGAATGGTTTTATAATCAGCCTTGGATCACTTCCTACTGTTCCATTTAACTTAAATGTGACTAATTCAACAATCTCAATCCCGATTTTAACGGTAAACAGCAGCACCCAATTTAATCTGTCAGCGACTCCTTTCCAAAGGAATATCAAGAACCAGACAGTTTCCCTGCAGTTCCTGGTAAATCAGAACGCAGTTTCAATCTTGAAAAACGACAGCAAACTGCCAAAGGTGGATACTGTTCTTGTATACGTCACACCAACTTATAATGCCCCTCTTCAGCAGGAAGTAACGTTTACACTTAATTTCCCCACCTGATGGTTTTGTACCAATTTTTTATAAACATAGTTCAAAACAATCACTATTTTTTTAGTATTCTCATTGGAAAGTTAAATGTGACTATATTTACTATTTAATCGGTGTCTTGCGCAGATCATATTCAATGTCGGAATTGTTCTCATCCGTTCCCTGAGAATTGCAGATAGATCTATGCAAAATGGCTGGATGAAAGAGATTTAGGTTATTCTGGCAGGGAAATCCCGAATTGATTTATCATGTCCCATTATCAATTATGGCGAAGAAAAACATCAATACCTGATATGTGGATTCATCCCGCTTTAGAGAAGCAATATGGCCGATACTACAACAGAAACAAATGAGGCAAAGAAATTAACCTCTCCCTTAGACATCTTGCCACGGTTCTCAAACAGCGCACCTAAAACACTATCAACCTGGCAGCCGAGGAAACCCATTCCTGTTACAAACACGATAGGAAGGACTCTCAAGCTGCCCAGTGCCAGAATGCTATATGAAACTCCTATTATGAGAGCTCCGCATAATGCGGCAATCTCACCAGTCAATGAAATTCCTCCATTTATGCCTGGATTTGCCCGTTTCATTGTTGTAATCATATAGACACGCTTATCTACAACCCCAAGCTCTGATGCAAAGGTATCGGAGTTTATCACTGAAAACGATACTGCAAATAGTTCAAAATATCCAAAAGGGGCGGAATGAAGTAAGGTATGGGCAAAGTTTATACATGCCAGAGCAAGGCCAATAACGCCGGCATAAAATACATTTGAGGTTGATCTCTCCCCCTGCTCTCCCTCCTGCAGCTTTTTTGCCTTTTTCATGTCAAACATGGCTTTTGTTGCAAAATGCGAAGTTACTGCAAAAACTATGAGCAGTATGAGCCATTGCAGTGATCCAAAAAATACTATAATAAGACCTACAACTAGGGCGGCAAGACTTCCCTTCAGGTCAAATATTTTTAGAACCTGTGACACAACGAACAGGATTATTAGTCCCAGAATTATAGAAACTGCAAAAATAATGGTTATGTTGTTCTACCATCCTCTTTCTTGAAGCCTTGATTCCTTTGGAATGGAATCAATATCTGTTCCAGCCATTCCGGAAAGTCCGCTGGATACTTCACCGATTATTTTGTAATCCTCAAAGTTCTCGACGGCTTCCACAACCGCTGCTGCCATCTTTTTCGGGTCTGGAGACTTGAATATGCCGCTTCCGACAAAGACGCCATCCATGCCAAGCTTCATCATCAGTGCTCCATCTGCAGGAGTTGCGACTCCCCCAGCTGCGAAGTTAACTACAGGCAGCCGCCCCATTCTTTTAATCTCCTTTAAAATCTTTGTAATTCCCGAAATTATTTTATCCTGGGAAATGCCATAATAAAGGTCATTATCGGGCAGAAATGTGTCATCCTCAAACAGGTTGCTTGAAGTTTCCTTCCTGAGAATAGTATAACTTTGAGACATGTTTGCAGCAGCTCTTTTTATCTCCTCGTCATTGAGTCTCCTTAATGTTTTAATGCCTTCATTTACCATCCTGATGTGCCTTACCGCCTCAATTACATTTCCGGTACCCGCTTCCCCTTTGGTTCTTATCATTGCAGCACCTTCAAAGATTCTTCTGGCTGCCTCTGGTAGGGTCCTTGCACCGCATACAACAGGAACTTTATATTCTTCTTTGAAAATATGGAAAAAAGGATCTGCGGGAGTGAGGACTTCACTTTCGTCCAGCATGTCAACTCCAAGTTCCTGGAGCACATATCCTTCTGTAACGTGTCCAATCCGAACTTTCGCCATCACAGGGATGCTTACCGCCTCCATAATTTCACGAATTTTCTTTGGATCTGCCATTCTTGCCACCCCTCCGGCAGCCCTGATATCTGCCGGGACTCTCTCCAGAGCCATTACGGCAACTGAACCAGCCTGCTCAGCTATTTTTGCCTGTTCTGCGGTTGTTACATCCATTATGACCCCGCCTTTTGTCATCCTGGCAAAACCACGTTTGAGTAACTCATTACCGAACCTTAATTTTGAAATATCCTGGGACATAGGAACCATCATTCAAATCGTTAAAAAATATATATACATTCGTGTTGCAAAAGCGAAAACTGATATTGTAATATACCCATAATTGGTAAAATCCATCCATTATTAATTTATATCTTCTTGCAATCCCACACAATAACATGTCTGCAATATTGCTCATTCTTTTAAGATTCATAGAGATAGTATTTGGGGGAATTTTTGCAGGTCTCCTCGGGTCATTGACAGGCCTGGGAGGAGGTACAGTACTGGTTCCACTTCTAACTCTCTTTTACGGTGTCCCTATTATCTTTGCAACAGGCGCTAGTCTTATATCGACTATTGCAACATCTGCTGGATCAGCAAGTGCATATACCAAAGAGAAAATTGCTAATATAAAAATAGGAGTTGGTCTCGAGGTGGCAACTACTCTCGGAGCTATTGTCGGTTCGATCACAGTGGTCTTCCTGGATAAAGATAATCTGTCCTGGGTTATCTATATTATATTTGGAATAGTGCTCCTCACATCTCTGATCCCGACAATTAAAAGGGGAAAATACGAGGAACCAATGCATAAGGAGCCCGACTGGTCGACCAGGTTATTCCAGCTTTCAGGCCAGTACTATGACGCAAGACTGAAAAGAGACATGAAATACAATGGTGTCAGATGGTGGCTTGGGGAGGTTGTAATGTTCTTTGCTGGAGTTATGTCGGGATTACTTGGAATAGGGAGTGGTGCCCTTAAGGTTCTCGGAATGGACTGGGCTATGAATCTTCCTATGAAAGTCACCACAACCACGAGTAACTTCATGATTGGCATAACTGCTGCCACTGGCAGCTCAATATACTGGTATAACGGTTTCATACAGATCTTCCTGGCAGCAGCAACTGCAATTGGAGTACTGATAGGTGCTTTCTTCGGTGCAAAAATACTTGTAAGGATAACAAACAAGAATATCCGGTGGATATTCTTCGGAATCCTGTCTTTCCTGGGAATAGAAATGGTCCAGAAAGGGTTTTACATCATTCACGTGTTACCCATACATACTATCTACCAGTTCATTATCTCAGTGGTTCTGGCATTTGTGATGATAATAGCCCTGTATGTTAAAAATTTAAGGGAGGCGAAACATGAAAGACTTTAATAGAGACCTGGTCACCAGCTGGATTCTGAAAGCAGGAGTTATCACCAGCATAACTCTTATCATAGCAGGAATAGTAATAATATTTGTAAAAGGGGGTTCCGATGGGGAATCCATAAAATTCATCTCGGATTATTACAATAGCAGTGCGACACTTAGCTCCAATCTTATACACCTCGGAAATATACCTCATGGTCTGGTGACTCTTGATGGTGTTTATTTCGTCACATTGGGTCTATGGATACTTATATTTACTCCAATCACTGTTGTGGTAACGGCGCTCATCTCATTCTACATTGAGAAGAACTGGCTATACATCCTCCTAAGCTGTATTGTCCTCTTTGATCTCCTGTTCGCTATGCTTGTTGTACCAGTTTTTGTGCATTTCTGATCTGTATGGAAACATAACTATTTTTCTTCAATGCTTAAGTAGTCGATAACAATTATCATTTATGTTTTCAAAAGATCCCTCAGAACTGGAAAGGACAAAGACACTGGACAACGAGGAAATATCAAGATCAATAAGGCTTGCTCTTGCTGCAGAACTGGACGCAATCAATTTTTACCTTCAGCAGTCAAAACTCATGCCTGACGGATCATTCAAGAAAGTGCATGAGGATATTGCAAAGGAGGAAGTCACGCATTTCGGGGAATTCATGAGACTCATGTATGAATACGTTCCTGGCGATTTTGAAAAAATCAGTAGTGGGTGGAAGGAGGCATCAGACCTTCTTGGCAAACAGCAGGAGTTCCCGCTGGAACTTAAACCGAAGGAGATTTCTGAATCAAAGGGCAAAAGAGAACCAGAGCCGAGTCCATTTAACCTTCACTACACGACTCACGTTGAGGAAATAAGATGGTCCCAGGATGGGTTGCCATTGCCGGAAGATAGTCAGAAGATAATCCCGCTCTCACAGCTTTCAGTAGAATACGAAGTTCAGAGACACTGGGACAGCCTGTATAAAAAAATGGAAGAAGAAATGGCCCTGAGAAAATTTGATGCAGGTGTCAATAAAATCATCATTTCGGATCACGAACTATCACTTTTGAAAAGGGCCACGGACATAAAACCGGGCGACTGGTCAAAATCAGGAAATGTTGCTAAAGATGTGGTGAAAGCAATAGAATTCCTTTCTGATTCGGGGTATAATGAAAAACCGGAACTGATCATGTCGTCAACTGCATACGATATGCTTGTGAGGGAAGTTGAATCAACAGGGCAGACTGAAATGGACATGGTAAGCCACCTGGTGGAATCAATAAATGTTACGCCGTTGATCAAGGATGCACAGTTTCTGCTCCTGGCCAGAGGTTCTTTCAGGGTATTTGTCAGAACCTTCCCGGAGATACGCAGGATCAGGGAAGATGTTTCATCAGATCACTACCTGATATATGCAAAGCTTGCACCAATGCTGTTTGATACAAACTCTGCAGTAAGAATGTCATGGAAGCCAAAATAATTTGCAGGTGTACCAGGACTGGACAAAGTGCAATATTTTAGGGTTCTGAACTAAAAAATGTTTATAACGCTTGCAGTTATTAAGTTACAAGGGTACGCAAAATGCTTAGCTTTGAACGCGTTAAAATAGACCATGCTGATCCCAAGAAAAGGCTCCAGGGGTTCACCATAGAACCGCTTGAGGAATATTCGGACAGTTCGGCCGTAGCAGAAGCAAGCCGTTGCATAGGATGTAATATATGTACGCAGTCGTGTCCAGCCAGCCTGGATATTGGCGGTTATATAAAGAGCACAGCCGTAGGAGATCCGGCACAGACTGTAAGGATCGTTTTTGAAAATCTTCCATTCCCGGCTATTATAGGGCGCGTATGTACACATATGTGCGAAGATATCTGCGTACTTTATGACACGGGCGGACCTATTGCAATAAGACACCTGAAAAGGTACGCTGCAGATAAATTTGATGATTATTCAAGCATTATAAGTGTTCCGAAGAAGAAATTTGTTGGAAAAAAGGTTGCGGTGATAGGCGGTGGTCCAGCCGGCCTTACAGCAGCTTATTATCTCTCAATACAGGGAGTAAAGGTCACAATATATGAGAAACTGCCCGCTCTTGGTGGTTTCATGAAAACTGGTATTCCAAGGTACAGGTTGCCTCAGGATGTTCTCGACAAGGAGATAGGGTATATCCTGTCTCAGGGTGTGGAGGTACATCTCAACACTAAAGTCGGGAAAGATGTCTCTTTCAAGGAACTCATGAACAGCTATGATGCAGTGTTCATGTCTGTTGGAAATCAGAAACCGAGGATGACCGGCACACCGGGAAGCGATGCGGAAAATGTTGTTCATGCAACAGAATTCCTGAGGAGGGCAAGCTTTGGTGAAAAGGTTGATGTGGGGAAGAACGTTGTTATAATAGGTGGAGGTTTCACTGCCAACGACTCATCCCGTACAGCATTGAGGTTTGGAGCCCAGAACTCATACATTTTCTACAGGAGAAGAGAGATTGACAGGCCAGGCTATCCTTCCATGAACGCAGAGGAAGAGCTGGAAGAGGCTGACGAAGAAGGAGTACACTATGTCTGGGAAGTCACTCCATTTGAGTATGTCAAGAAAGGCAACAGGGTAGTGGCTGTCAAATACTGGCAGAACGATATGGTATCGGATGGCAAAGGCAGGGCAAAACCTGTTCCAAACAAGGACAAGGTACAGCTAATCGACGCGGACTACGTTATAGAGGCAACAGGCCAGGAAAACGATTACACCTTCATGGAAGAGGAATACTTGAGGAAACTCAGGTTAACCCCACAGGGGCAGCCAATTGTAAACCCCAACGGAATGACCTCAATACCAGGTCTCTTCTCAGGAGGAGATTCCACCAACGGAAACAGGGACCTCATAAGTGCAGTCAGGGACGCAGACCAGTCAGTTCTTGGGATACTGCAGTATCTGAACCTTATGGACAAGGTTTCGGAAGAGTTCATACCTCTGGTCGACAGATGGAAAAAATACTCTCCAATGGCTGCAAAAATAGCCTATTCAGAGAGATCAGCATAACCAGATCAATCTGCTGAAATAAGATCGAAACCAGTGTATGGTACCAGGGCTTCCGGCACAATTATTCCCATTCCATCTTCAGTCTGGTTATTTTCCATAATTGCCACAAGTACCCTCGTGGTTGCAATGGCAGTTGAGTTAAGGGTATGCGGGGTACGGTTGCCATCCTTTGTCCTGTACCTTATGTCGAGTGTTCTTGCCTGGTAATCCGTGTCGTTTGACGCTGACACGACTTCGCGGAATTTTCCCTGCGACCCAAACCATGCTTCAATGTCGTATTTCTTTGCGGCAAGTGATCCAAGCTCTCCTGAGCAGACATTAACCACCCTGTAAGGTATGTTCAGCTTCTGGAATATCTCCTCAGAATTCTTGAGAAGCTCCTCAAGAAAATCCCAGGATTCGTCCTCCCTGCAGAAGATGAACTGTTCGATTTTGTTGAACTGGTGGACCCTGAAGATACCTTTCGTATCCTTTCCATGTGCACCTGCCTCCTTCCTGAAACATGGAGAAAAACCGGCTATCCTCAACGGGAGTTCATTCTCTTCCAGTATCTCGTCCCGAAGCATTGATGCTATGGCATGTTCTGATGTGGAGATGAGATAAAGATCCTCGCCCTCTATTTTGTAAAGCGTGTCCTTGAAAGTTTCCATGTCTGTTGCGCCTGACATTGACTGGTAGTTGAGCATGAATGGCGGCTCCACAACAGAAAACCCTCTTTCTGAAAGAAAATCAACTGCAAAATTCTCCAGTGCCATCTCCAGTTTAAGAAGCCTGTTCTTCAGGTAATAAAATCTTGCGCCGGCAACTTTCCCGGCTCTTTCAAGATCAACAAGCTTCAGTTTATCCGCCAGATCCACATGGCTCATGGGCTTCTTCTCTGTTATTATATATCGGGCTCCATTGTCAGTCGCATTCCTGTATTCTGTGACATCATCCCTGAATACTTTCGCAACTCCCCATGTTTTCACAACCCTGTTGTTTTCATCGCCCTTGCATACCGGAACTGTTTCGTGCAACAGGTTTGGAATGGCATAAACGGCCATGTTCCTTTCGGCCTCTATACTTTTCTGTTCTGTTTCCAGGGCGTCTATTTTGGAATTCAGGTCCCTGACTTTTTCCTTAATGGGATCTACATCAAGATTCTCCTTTATTTTTCTTGATATCTCTCCGGTAGCGATGTTTTTCTCATGCTTCATGTCATTAATCTGCTTGAGAATCTCACGCCACTTGCCGTCAAGTTCAAAAAAGCGATCTATAAATTCTTTGCCATAAAACCTGTTTTCAGCAGCCTTGTAAAAAATATCAGGATTTTCCCTGAGTTTCTTGACATCGATCATGGTAACAGAAATCCAATCACGTATTTGAAATATTCATTTATATCAGAGATAGGTCCAGTCACCGACACCGTCTTCACTGTCATTCCTGGCGTCCTTGAATTCCCTGATTATTTTCCTTTCATCGGGGTTTGAGGTTCTCTCCTTTTTTGCAACGGAAGCCCCCACACTGTTCTTAAGGTAACCAGCAGAGTAATTCTCTTCCTGTCTTTTAATCTGGGACATGTATCCTCCCGCATATCCGAAAACATTCAGTATTATGAGGGAACCGGGCATTATTATGGTGAGGGTCTTGAGTATTCCGTATGAGGTATACAGGTCCGTAAGGAAACCGGAATAAGCAAACAGTTTGGATCCTGAAACTGCGATAACCCCGGAACTAAGGTATGTGCCCACTGAGCTGAGGACACCAGTCCTGAATGGGAGAAACATCATCGTAAGGATCATAAGGATTGAAGTGGCCACAAGAGTTGATACAACTGCCTTGGATGGCGTACCGGAGGTTCTCCCGGATATGTATCCGGCTGCAGCCGGACCGGCAATAGGAATCCACCACATCAGAAGAGAAAATACAATTCCATAGAATATGCCCTTTGGCTGGGAGTATATCATGGACTTCATACTCTCATTTTTCTTCATAGTCCGGTAAATTGTCCAGTCTCTCCAGGAATCCTTCATGGACTTGATCCTGGATCTCTTGAGGGTCATACTCATGTCGGACACATATTCCCTACAAGATATTTAAACATATCTATGTTTATGGTTAATCAGCCATTATCTAAGCTCCATATTTGTCAGACCTTTCAGAAAGCTGTAGCAGGTAATCCATCACGTTGATACTGCTTATCTCCAGTGCCCCATCCATGCAGCTTATTTCATCGTAATGAGTAACACGGTCCCTTAAATTGCCGGATGTGGCAAAAAGTATGGGGACATGATCCCCGGAATGGTCTTTCATTGAGCAGGGGGTGCTGTGATCCCCAGTAACAGCAATGACTGTATCCTTAAGCATATCCTTCAGGGGAGAGATTGCCCTGTCAACTCTCTCTATCACATTTTTCTTGAGAAGCGGGTCTCCGTCATGGCCTGCCACATCTGTGCCCTTGAAATTCAGTATTACAAAATCATTTGTCTTCAATGCCTGCACCAGAGCGCTGATCTTTCCCTCATAATTGGTATCAGTCCTTCCGGTTGCCCCTTTTACCTTGATTATTTCCATTCCGATCATATTGCAAAGTCCTGTGATCATGGGAATACCTGCTATGCAAGCACCTTTCATTCCGTACTTTTTGCTGAATGGCTCAAGGTCAGGTGCTTTCCCGGCTCCCCTGAGTAATAGCTGGTTTGCGGGCTTAAGTCCATCCTTTACCCTCTTCTCATTCACGGGGTGGCTGGCAAGTATTTCTTTTGCTGATTCCAGGAACCTGTTAACAAGTTCTGCCGTCCTGGTCCCAGTTTCGTCTGTACCACGCACAGTATTGCTTTTCCTTCCTGTTTCATGAGGATCTGAATCTGTTACTGCACTGGAAAGCCCAGGCCCATGTATTACCAGTGCTGCCCTGTGTTCGACCCCCTCCTTCACCTTGAAGCTGTATCCCTCGATTACCATATTCAGTGAGGCTGCTAGGAGATCTGTCCCCTGGGATATACGGTCCGCTCTTCTGTCTATTACAGTTCCCTCACCATCTACCGTCCCAAAATTTGCCCTGAATGCCACATCTCCGGGCATAACTTCCAAGCCAAGTCCCAGGGCTTCAAACGGGCCTCTTCCGGTATAGACTTTCTCCGGATCGTAGCCCAGTAGTGACAGGTGTGATGTGTCGGATCCAGAACGTATGCCCGGCTTTATGGGATGCATCATTCCATTTATGCCCATTCTGGCCAGGTAGTTCAGGTTCGGCCTGTATGCCGACTGAAGTGCGGTTTTTCCATGAAGAATGCTGTTAGGCCTGTCTCCAAGCCCATCCATAACAATCAGGACTATTTTCTTCATTGGATACCCCCGGGAAAATCAGGTCCCTTCCTGCCAGGATCCGGCATACCTGATCTGTTCTTCGCTCAGAGAGTCAATGTTAACATCCATTGCCTTCAGTTTTATCCGTGCAACCTCAGTGTCAATCTCAGGCGGGACCGGATAGACCCTGTTTTCCAGTTTATCATAATTCCTTGAAAGATATTCTGCGGTCAGTGCCTGTATTGCAAAGCTCATGTCCATGATCTCAACTGGATGTCCCTGCCCCGCCGCAAGGTTTACCAGCCTGCCATCCGCTATGAGGTTGACTGTGTTCCCGTTCTCCAGTTTATAGGCAGTGACAAGATCCCTGACCTTTTCCTTCTTTATTGATCTCTTTTCAAGGTCGCTGAAGCAGATCTCATTGTTGAAGTGCCCAGAGTTTGAAAGAACAACCCCTGGTTTTGCAGTGAGGAGGTCCTCATACTTTATGACATCCTTCATCCCTGTAACTGTAACAACAAAATCAGATTCTTTCAGCGCATGGGACATTTGCCTCACCTGGAAACCATCCATCAGGGCTTCCACTGCTTTCACAGGATCGATCTCCGTTACTGTGACATTTGCTCCCATGCCTTTCATTCTCATAGCAACGCCCTTCCCGCAATATCCATATCCAGCGACTGTGACATTGGATCCGGCAATCAGGAGGTTTGTGGCATTCATTATGCCGTCAAGGGTGCTCTGACCGGTACCATACCTGTTATCAAAGAAATGCTTCATCTGGGCATCATTTACGTCAAACATGGGGAACTTCATGGCACCGTCTTTTTCCATGGCCCTCAGGCGAACGACTCCGGTGGTGGTCTCTTCATTCCCTCCCCTAAGTCTCTCTATGAGATCCTTCCTTTCACCAAGTACGAGATTAGTAAGGTCTCCCCCGTCATCGATTATGATATCAGGCGGAGTATCCAGGGTTCTGTGAAGATATTCATAATATTCTTCCTCGGTCTCTCCCTTCTTTGCGTATACTTTCATATTGTAATCTTTTTTCAGGGATTCCACCACAGCATCATCTGAACTCAGTGGATTGCATGATGACATTGTTATATTTGCTCCGCCTTCTTTCAGAAGAAGTGCGAAAATACCTGTCTTCGCCTCGACATGGAGGGCCATGCTTATGTTCAGGCCCCTGAAGGGCATTTCTTTCTCAAACATTTTCCTTATCTGGGCTGAAACCGGCATGTGGTCCCTTGCCCAGCTTAACCTTAAAAATCCGTTGCTTGCCATTTTGACACCTTTCTTATCTTTTCTGGACTCAGTTTCATAAGAATGCCTTCTTCGTATACTTTTGTTTCCATTGATGCATTCTCTATGCTCACCGGGGGATCGAAAAGGAGAAGTCCACCTTTCTCTATTATGACGTTCCCGACGAAAAGGTAGAACTCATCAAAAATTCCCTCTCCGAGGAACTGGTTTATCACGTCTTTTCCTCCCTCCACAAGTATTTTCCTGAAACCCAACCGGTAAAGATCGCCAACAATATTCACGATCTTCAGTTCATCATCGTTCCTTCTGATTATTTCGGCACCATCCACTTCTCTTTCCCTGTTGGATGTAAAGATTATGGTTCTTGATCTCCTGTCAAGAACATGTGATTCCTGCTTTAATTTAAGTCTGCGGTCCAGTATTATTCTCGCCGGCTTCTTTTCACCATTTTGATCATTCCCAGTACTCAGGTATGGGTCATCATTCATCACAGTTCTTGCCCCAATAAGAATGCCATCACAGGTCTTCCTCAGTTCACGAACTCTCTGCCAGTCCTGTTCAGATGATATGGAAACCCTCCTTCCACCGGAACCTGCGATCATTCCATTGATGCTCTGTGCCACGTTTATGGTAATGTAGGGTCTCCCATCCATCAACGGTTTATGTCAATGTAGAATAAAAAATATGCATTTTCAGTAATATTTATGATCCAATAAGCCATGGAGGAAGCTAAGATGAAAATTGGCGAGCTGGGGTATCCGGCTGATTTCCTGGAACTGTCTGACGGCAAGGATTTCGATCTTTACCCTCATCAGGAGGAGGCTATCAGGAAATTTCAGGAAGGCAACAACATTGTGGTCGCTGTTCCAACCGCTGCCGGGAAGTCTCTTGTTGCATACTCTGCCATATATGAAACATTCAGGAAAGGGCTGAAATCAATATATATCGTCCCGCTAAAAGCGCTCGCAAGCGAAAAATACTCAGAACTTTCAAGGCTGGAAAAAATAGGAATAAGGGTTGCGTTATCAATAGGGGAATATGACAACTCGCCCTCATTCATCAAGAATTATGATGTAGTGGTCTGCACTTCGGAAAAAGCCGATTCACTTCTTCACCACGATCCATCAATGGCGGATGAACTTGGGCTGGTTGTTGCAGACGAGGTCCATCTGCTTGGGGATGAAGGGAGGGGCCCAAAACTCGAGATGGTGCTTTCCACCATTAAATACGTGAATCCCAGCATAAGGATAGTTGCCCTTTCCGCAACAATTTCCAATATTGAGGATGTTGCAGAGTGGCTTGGTTCCTCAATCGTGAACAGTGATTTCCGCCCTGTGCCCCTTAAACCAGGGATCATATACAGGAAAAAGATAACTTACATGGATGGGGAGGAGGAGAAACTGAAAGGTGAGGATGAAGTCATCGACATTGTCAATTCCCATCTCTCAAAGGGCGGGCAGACACTTGTCTTCGTAAATTCAAGAAAGAGGTCTGAGGACTACGCCAGAAGGATATCTCTTGCCATAGACACAAACCTCATCATGAAAAATACTGACTTCTTCCCGGAAAAAGGGGAAACTGACAGGTACGAGGAAACCTTGAAAAGCATGGTCCGGAACGGGGTCAGCTTCCATCACGCCGGCCTTTCCGGTGAGACAAGGACAAGAATCGAGAAAGGATTCAAGGACGGCCTCCTGAAGGTCCTGGTTGCAACTCCCACTCTTGCTGCAGGTGTAAATCTTCCGGCAAGAGTTGTGGTGATAAGGGACCTGACACGCTATTCAAATGGATATTCCCAATTTCTGCCCAACATGGAAATCCAGCAGATGCTGGGCAGGGCAGGACGTCCCCAGTATGACAGTGAAGGATATGCATATCTTTACGCCGCCTCAAAGACCTCATTCGACATGGCAAACACATACCTTTCCACCGACCCGGAACCAGTCAAATCAGGCATGTTCCAGGACAGTCTTCTAAGATTCAATGTCCTGGGCCTCATATCCATGGGAATAGCCACATCAAAAGAGGAAATTATGGATTTCTTTTCAAGCACATTTGCCGGTAAAACTCAGGATATGGTTGGTGAGAACAAGATAGAAAGTATAATGAAATTCCTTCACGAGAACGAGTTCATAAAAAATACAATGGGAATTTATGGCGTTACAAAGTTTGGTAAGACAGTCAGTGATCTGTACATTGATCCAAAGACCGCAATAATACTCAGAGACTACTTCAATGAGAAACACAGCGAACTTCTCGCCCTTTATACCATATGCACCACACCGGATGTTCTGAACTTCCGGGCAAACCGGGACGAAGCAGAAGGAATAGTGGAATATTTCATGGATAACAACATAATCCTGGAGACAGAGGAAGAGGTCCACAGTGCAAAAACTGCCATGGTCCTTACAGACTGGATCAATGAAGTTCCAATAAACAGGATATCTGAAAAGTTCAACATTGGCCCTAGATCGGAA
>JAKBSB010000206.1 GCA_021845155.1 Thermoplasmata archaeon | reverse complement strand
AGACTTGACGATGCAGGAATCACATTTCTTTTCACATCGGCGGGATATTCGAGAAAGGGTAAGGAGGTAAGGATGGCCGAAACTGCCAGAACTGTCCAGAATGTACACCTCATAATTTCCGGAGAGACAGAACTTCTCCATGGAGAACTCTCATTTTCTGATCTTGTGAAAAATGGAAAATATACAGAATCTGTCCAGACGGGAAGTGAGGATCCTGCAATAATGCTATACACCTCAGGGACAACCGGCAAACCCAAGGGAACCGTCCATGTGCATGGAGGCACCATTGTGAATGTGACCAAGGAGGTGAAATACTATATGGATGCCCGTCCCGGAGATACCCTGTTCTGGATAACTGACCTTGGATGGATGATGGGGCCATGGGCGATAATAGGGGCAAACTGCCTTGGTGCCTCAGTATTCCTGTATGACGGATCAATAGATTATCCGGGCACAGACAGACTCTGGAGCCTTGTGGAAGGTAATGGAATAACGCTTGTTGGCGTGTCACCCACACTGATACGAAATTACAAATTCAAGGGAATCTCAAAGGCAATGAAAGGAGTCCGCCTGTTTGGTTCCACAGGTGAGCCATGGGACGAGGAGAGCTGGATGTATCTTTTCAATGTACTTGGATCTGGAAAAGTTCCAATTGCCAACGTTTCCGGAGGGACTGACATAATTGGATGTTTTCTGGCTTCCACCCCTGCAATTCCTCTTAAACCCAGATGCCTCTACCGTGGTCTTGGCATGAATGTATCTGTCTTTGATGACAGTGGCGGTGAGGTGCACAACCGAATCGGTTACCTTGTTGCCCGGGAACATACCCCCTCAATGACCAGAGGGATCTGGAAACAGCCTGAACGATACAGAGAGAGTTACTGGTCAAAATTTGACGGTACCTGGAATCAGGGTGACTGGGCCGAAATGGATGATGATGGATATTTCTACCTGTACGGTAGATCTGATGAGGTGATAAAGACCTCAGGAAAGAGAATTGGCCCCAACGAAGTGGAGGATTCAGTGCTGAAAATTCCAGATGCCAGTGAGGCCGCAGTTATAGGTATACCTGATGAAGTGAAGGGAGAAGCCATAGTGGTGTTCTATACGGGAAAGGGTGATGAAGAAACCGCTGCTCTCATCAAAAAACAGGTTGAGAAAAGCCTTGGAAAATCATTTTCACCAAAGTATGTAATAAACCTTCACACCCTTCCAAAGACAAAGAACGGCAAGATACTCAGACGAGTCCTCAGAACCACCTTTTTGGGAAATGATCCAGGGGATATAAGCAACATTGAGGATCAATCTGTCATAGATGAGGTGAGAGAAATGGCTGGAAAGATAAGGGGTGCCTGAAACGGAATCACGTGAATTTGACATAAAGCTTCTATCTGACGGAACATTCACTCTTGACCCGGGAGCTTTCTTCGGAACCGTACCGAAACCAATCTGGAGCAGTCATTTTTCCCTTGACATCAGGGACAGGGTAAAGCTTGCCCTTAATATCCCCTTCTTCATTGGAAGAAAGTATTCATTCCTCATAGATTCCGGCATTGGAAACGCCTTTGACTCACGTAAGGCCGAGATCTTCCAGTTCACAAAAGAAACGGACCTGCTGGAACAGGTGAGGATGTTCTCTTCGCCAGAAAAAGTTGACTTCATAATCCAGTCTCATCTTCATTTTGATCATGCGGGACATTCCATCTCCATGGAAAAGGGTAAGAGACACTTTCCAAATGCCAGGATAGTGGCACAGAAAGATGAAATCAGGAATGTGAGAAATACCAATGAAATAACCAGATCAAGCTATGGCATGGGCATTACAGGATCCGACAGCAGGCACCTTTCCCTGGTTGAGGGAAGCAGGAATATAAAGAGCGGAATAAAGGCAGTGAGAACAGGTGGCCATACATCTGGACACCAGGTGTTTTTCATTGATGACGGTCCCCTGAAAATAATGTATCCCGGGGATCTTATTCCAACAGCTTTCCATGTAAGGCCCCAGTATATAACGGCGATTGACACATATCCACTTGAAACACTCAGGATGAAGAAGAAGATTATCGAGAAAGCAATAGGTGAAAAATATGTATGTATTTTCAACCATGATCCTGATGTCAGGGCAGGTCTCATAACTGGAAGCGTTTCCAAGCCTGAGGTAACTCCGGTGGATATCTAGATTTTTATGCTGTCCTGCTCCGAGAGTATAAGGTCCATTGCAAGCTCAGCAATATCGGTTGCGTAGAGTCCGATTCTTGATATCTCCTCAACTGTTGCTGCCTTTGTGTAGATGTCCTTTATTGAGTTATCATTCAACAGATCGCCCCTGTGTCTTATGACTTCATCTTTCCGGTTTATTATACTGTTCAGGTTTCCATATGCCCTTGCATAGAAGGAGGTGATTGCCTCTTTGTACATGGTCTGAACAAGCGTGAGAAATGAACTGATGCCATCCGTGTTGCCTTCCACACTACCCAGGGCGTTTCCCCAGATTCTGGAAAGGTTTACCGTGTGATCTGCAATCCTTTCAAGAATCCTGGAGAGTATGAGGAAGAAAATCCTGCCTGTATCCCCCTGGCCATTCTTCAGTACTTCCCGGTATATGTACCACTGATAGCGATCAACATCATCGTCCCTTTTTTCAATACTTTCCAGCAGATCCGGATCCTTCTTTTTTATCCCTTCAATCACATCGGCAAGCATGGTCTCAACATTGAGTGACATTCTTCTCACTGAGTTGTTAAGAGGAAATGTTGAAGAATCAATGACATTCTGAAGAACTACTGAATTTGCGGATTCCTCAAATATTTCAACACCCATGACAACTTTTGAGAATCTCCTGATCTCTTCCCTCAAACCGGGTTTCATGTGCCCATTCGTTCTTATGACGAGTGTATCGAAATTTGAAATGTAAAATGACGTCATTGTTCTCTGTAAAAGGTTACGATCCTTTCCATCGTTTTCTAAATTGATTGATTTAACAACTTCCTGGTGTTCCACTGATTTGCCACGAATCAGCAGATTCCCGTCCTCTTCTTCAAGTATGAGTTCTGTTCCTCTTTTCAGCCCGTTTTCCTTTGCCCATTTCGAAGGGATTGAAACTATGAAAGTCGATCCACCGGTCTGCTGTACCTTTCTTGTCGTTGTATCCATGGATCATAATCACGGAGATATATATTTTATTTATTGTCCAGAAAAAATTCCCAGTCACAACTGTAAATAAATATATTTTGTTGGACTGATGTAAAAACTAAAAGTCGGAATTCTTTCTTCAGAACAGTTTTTTCCTGATTGCTCCGGTGATTTTCTGTTTCAGTTCCGGAGAAACTTCCTCTATGTTGTGTGCCGCCTTGGCATGATCCGATATCTTCGTAAAGAGTTCATCATTGCTCTTCGAGGCTGTTTCAAAAGCGCAGTCCATGCCTATATCCTTGCATGTGACATCCTCCCACGTCT
>JAKBSB010000205.1 GCA_021845155.1 Thermoplasmata archaeon | reverse complement strand
AGCAGACCTGATTGCTGAAAAACTCAGGGAGAAAGAAATTTCCGAACTCATAATCAAGGTAAGAGCCCCTGGAGGGAACAAGTCAAAGATACCCGGACCAGGTGCGCAGTCGGCAATAAGGGCACTTTCAAGGGCAGGCTTCAAGATTGTCAGGATCGAGGAAGTAACTCCCATAGCCCACGATGGAACCAAGAAAAAAGGCGGAAAGAGAGGCAGGAGAGTTTAGGCAGATGTCCCTCAAGTTAATTGAAGTCAAGGACAGGTATATCAGGTTTTCAATTGATGGAATAACACCTACAATAGCCAACGCTCTCAGAAGAACACTTATCAATGATATCCCGAAACTCGCCATAGACAAGGTCACGTTTCACCATGGGCAGATAAGGGACGCTGAGGGAAACGTTTACGATTCATCCCTTCCGCTTTTTGATGAAATAGTTGCACACAGGCTTTCTCTGGTACCACTGGTATCTGATCTTTCAATGAATTTCAGGGACCAGTGCATTTGTGAGGGAAAGGGCTGTGCACTCTGCACAATGACCTATTCAATAAACAAGATCGGTCCAGGTTCAGTATCGTCAGGGGATATGCAACCTGTTGGAAACCCGGAACTTGTGCCTGCTGACAGGGAAATACCAATAGTTAAACTTGGAAAAAACCAGGCAATACTTGTAAGTGCAGAAGCTGTGCTCGGGAGGGCCAAAGATCACGCAAAGTGGCAGGCCACATCTGCTGTATCATATAAATACCACCGTGAATACATAGTTAAAAAGGATCTGGTCGAAAACTGGGCAATGTTCAAGGAAAAGTGCCCTAATTCAGTGGTAAAGGAGACAGCAAAGGAAATAATTTTCACGGACGACACTCCATGCAGGTGGATCAAGGAGCTTCTCGACACAAAAAACGTGGATGTAAAAGAAGACGACACAATATACATATTCAAATTTGAAACTGACGGTTCGCTCAAGGCCATAGACGTACTGGAATACGCCCTGAAAAGAATCCCGCAAAGGCTTAACGTCCTGCTGGAAAGCCTTGCCGCAGCAGACTGATTACAATACAGGGTTCAGGATCCTGAACTCCCACCATAAAATTTCAGGTAAATTTTATCGGTTTCGGCCGCTGGGTCATACTTATATACGTTTTTCATTTTTCCTTACATTCATGACATCATACTACAACAATTTTGAATCCATTGGGCGGGAAGCCATGGAAGCACTTAACTCGATGCTCGACCGCGAGGCAAGATTTGAGGTTACGGGAATGGGGGCTGATGGCACAGCGACAAAAGTCCCGGACAAGATATGCGAAGACATAATCATAAACCGGGTAAGTGACCAGGACCTTCCTTTCAATATAGTGTCAGAGGAGGCAGGAATAGTCCAGAGAGGCTACAGGGAATACATAATGACCGATCCGCTTGACGGAACATACAACGCCCTCAATGGAATACCGTTCTACTCAATCTCCATCGCAACAATGGGCCAGGATTTCACGACTCTGGACACAGGTTTTATCATGAACCTTTCCAATGGTGACATCTATTATTCGGAAAAGGGGAAAGGGGTGAAGAAAAATGGCAAGCCAAGGTTTCCTGCCAGGACAGGAAGCCATATAATCAATATTGGGAGTGATCCCGATCCATTCACGGCACAGATCCTTAAAATGGGAGGGAGAAGGAGGATACTGGGCTGCGCTTCCCTTGAAATGGCTCTTGTAGCAACCGGTTCGGCAGATCTGGTTTCCTACATGTCCCCGGAGAGCAAGATAAGAAATATCGACATAGCAGCAGGAACCGCAATGATAAGGGAAGCAGGCGGAGAGGTTCTTGATTCAGGCCACAAGGTTATGAATATGGGGCTTGACGTAACCCTGCGGGACAAATTCTATGCCGCATGCGACAGGAAATTGCTGGAGGATCTCAGATGAAGATTGCATTCGTGGTCCGAAAAGACTGCAAGAGGTGTTCAAATGTGGTGAGGAGAATAGTGGAAATACTTCCTCCGGAATGGGAAAAGATCTACGAAAGTGAAGCTTCAAAATACCTGAATATCAGGGGGAGAGAACTGGAAAAACTGGACGCGGACATAATAATAGCTGTTGGAGGCGATGGCACTGCCCTGCGTGCCCTCCAGCTTGCAAGAGGTCCCATACTGGGAATCAATATGGGCGGCCTCGGCTTCCTCAACGAGGTGGAGATAGGTGATGTGGAAAGCTCTATTTACTGCATAATCCGTGGAGATTACAGGATCGAGAAAACCATGAAGCTTTCAGTCAGGATCAACGGCGTGGAGGTCGAGGAGTGCACAAACGAGGTGGTGATCCACACAGCTAAGATCTCAAAGATCAGGAAATTCAAGATTTACGTTTCCGATAATTTTGTGGATGGAACAAATGCGGATGGCGTTATTGTGGCAACCCCAATAGGGTCAACGTCATATTCATACAGCGCTGGAGGGCCTCTTGTGCTGCCATCAATGGATGCAATGGTCATATCATACCTCGCACCCTTTGGCACAAGGGTGAGGCCTATTGTCGCTTCCCCTGCAGAGACAGTCAAGGTAAAGCTTGTTGGAAAAGACCAGCAGTGCACCGTAATACTGGACGGACAGGTTGAATATCCAATAAACAGTTCGGACACTGTTGAGATCAGCGTTTCCAGACACAGGGCCCAGTTTGTCACGCTAAGGCAGTCATTCTATGAAAGAATCAGGGAGAAACTCATAAAATATGTGGTCAATTAGGAGAAGGACTCTCAGCATGATCATGGAGGCATCCAGGGACAGCATGCCGAAGGAATTCGGGGCCCTGCTGAGGGCTGAAGGTGATATAATCTATGAGATAGCGCTTATGCCCGGTACAATCCAGGGGGACAGGCATACCATGTTCTACCTGTACAACAAGCCGATAGATTTCACGCTGGTGGGTTCTGTGCATTCGCACCCTTCAGGCGTTACACTGCCCTCGGACGCCGACAAGCACATGTTCTCCAACACGGGGCCGATCCACATAATTGTTGGTTACCCGTTCACTCCCAGCAGCTTTTCGGCATACAACAGGAAAGCGCAGAGGGTTGATCTAAAGGTCATATAGTAAACATAGGGGATTTTGCCAGGTAATCATTTTATCCTGTCCAGTATCTCACTGTCATCCTTTTCATACTCTTCGTACCCGATATTTCCGTAAAAATCAGCACGTGTCATGAGCATGTCAATGAAACCAGTTTGTGTCCCTTCCCTGAAAAGTTTCCCATATACTGATTCCATTGTCCTGAGCGTTGCCCTGAAAGCTGTCAGGGGGAAAATAACCATGCTGTATCCTGACTTTTCCAGATCTGCAGATGACATGAGCGGACTCTTTCCAAACTCTGTCATATTTGCAAGCAATGGCGCTTTTACAGACTTTGCAAACTTCCTGAATTCATCAGGGCTTTCAAGTGCTTCCGTGAAAATAACATCCGCTCCCGCTTCCACG
>JAKBSB010000204.1 GCA_021845155.1 Thermoplasmata archaeon | reverse complement strand
AAAATCCAGTAGCCTTTGAATTCAATTTTGCAAAGTCTCCGGCATCAACAGTCCTTGATCTTTCCTCCAGAATCATGCTTTCAACTTTTCCTGACCTGTGGATCATGGTCAGCGGGATAGGCCAGGTTTCATCTGTTGATTTTCCGGACATGAGAAACCTGTGCTGTTCCATTTTCAGTTTTGAACCTTCCATTGCAACTGTAACGTAAGGGTAACCCATCCTCTTTATCCATGCCTCCATGATGTTAGATATTTTCATCCCGGAGGCTTTTTCTATTGATTCCCACAGATCCTTTCCCTCAGCGTTTCCCAGTGCATGATCTGAGAGATAGAGCCTTAGGCCTTCCCTGAAGTTCTCCTGGCCGACATATGCCTCGATCATCCTCAGTATGCTTGCGCCCTTCCCATAGCTGATCTCGTCAAATATCTGTGCAACCGAGTTCGGATCACTGACCTTTGCATCTATGGGGTGTGAATGTTCCAGGGAATCACTCAGAAGGGCCTGGCTTGTCCTGAGTTGAACCATGTCGTTAACAGGATGCCATGCAGGCCTGATGTCCTCTATAGCTTTGTAAGACATGAACGTTGCAAAGCTCTCGTTAAGCCACAGATCGTTCCACCATTTCATTGTTACCAGGTCGCCAAACCACTGGTGAACGATTTCATGGAAGATAACCTCCATTGTGGACTTCAGGGTGTTTGTGCCTGTGGATTTCCCTATATCCAGATACATCTCCCTGAAAGTTATTGCTCCCCAGTTCTCCATGGCTCCTGCTGCAAATTCCGGTACGGATATGAGATGAAGTTTGGGAAGGAAGTACTCGAAATTGAAGTACATGTCATAATACGATAATGCCTGGGAGGCCCATTCAAGAGGGAGGTCGGATTTTGTAAGCTTTCCTCTGGGTGCTGCAAGAATTATGTCCATGTCCCGGTACTGCCTCTTTTTCTCGTCAAACTTTCCTACGCCTATGTAAATGAGGTATGTTGACATTCTTGGCGTTGCATAGAACATAACCTCTTTCCTGCCCCCATCAACACGTACTTCCCTGGGTTTCATGTTTGATATTGCGTCCAGATCCTTCTCTATGTTCAGCGTTATGTGGAATATTCCCTTTGCAGACGGGTTGTCGAAACATGGGAAGGCGTGCCGTGCACCTGTTGATTCAAACTGGGTTGTTATCACGGTCTCCTTTCCTGTCCTGGCGTAATATATGCCTTTCAGGGATGCGGGTATTTTTGCGCTGTATTCAATGTGCACCTTCTTCCCACGATCCCTGTTGTGTACTATGAGTAATTCCTTCCTGACTTCGAATTCTGCCTTTTTGCCATCTATGGATACAGACTTTATTGCTATATCGACGGAATCAAGGTTCAGGATCTCTTCAGCCTCCGGGAGTGCAATATCTGTTTTTCCTTCGTATTCCAGCTTTTCTGAATCTATTTTAAGATAAATCTCATAAACGTACGGATCCATTTTCAATCATGTCATTAGGCTATGGACAATGAAAATCTTTGCATTTCTAGATCATGCCTGTTTTAGTGAAACTTTATAAGATTATTAATGTTTGAAGAATAGAACTACATTGTCCCTTAATTTCTCGGGAAGCCCAGACCCTTCCGTTCCGGAGTTCGACTTCTGTGCATACGACAGTGGATATCTCAAGCAACTATCAGACATGTCGAGGATTGATCGTAAATTTATTGATATGAAAAATGACTTCATGAAATCAAAGTCTTTCTGCTCATGGGTACATTCACAATGGAGCCATAGCGGATCGAACATTCCTCTCAGGGAAGACCCTGTATCAATTCTTACTGAGGCAAAGGAAGGTGAAAGATTCAGGTGCGTTGAGTACAGCATCCTCCTTCATGGCATACTATGCACTGTGGGGATAAGAGCGAGAGTTCTCTATCTCCGCACTGCAGACGTGGAGAACAGAAAGATCGGTGCGGGCCATGTGGTTGTTGAATCGTTTACAGAAATACATAAAAAATGGGTAATGTTCGACCCACAGAACAATGTATACGCCGAAGTTGACGGTATTCCACTGAATGCCTTTGAACTTGGACAGGTACTGGAAAATGCACCGGATTCTGTCAGTATTCCAGGCATGGGAAGATTTTTCAGAAAAAAATATATCTCGTTCATTCAACAATACCTTTATTACTTCCATACAGACATAAAAATGGCCTATCCCCAAAACTACCCAAGGACTCAGGTGGTTTTGATGCCTATCGGATCTAAAGTACCGGAAAAATTCCAGGGAATCCCTATTAAAGAGGCAATTATTCCTACTAATTCGTATTCCTCATTCTATCCGGGACAAACTGAATTCCACCAGTGAACAAAGTATTGAAAAATGAAAGTAAATTCAGAAAAAAAGTTGAGGAATTGCAGGAATATTGTAAATTAATTTTAAAATGTATGCTGGCCTAAGGTTTGTTTTTATCCAGCATTTTCCTGTATATTGCAAGAAGTTCTTTTCCTTTCTTGATTCCCTTTTCGGTTGTTGACCTGGTTATCTTGGGTATTACGGCATCCAGGCCAGTTTTATTTTTCAGCCCTATTAGCGGTATGGCACCCTCGAGGTATGAACTCGTGTAACCTGTTCCGACAAATATCTCATCCAGCCCGTTTACAATCTGTTCCAGCCTTTCCAGGGCGAAATCCCTGTTTTCCCATGTGGCAATGACGGAAAAGTAAAATCTGATGCTGTCCTGTTTTTTCATCTCACCGGATTTTATGAGATCCATGACTCTTTCCAGGTTGTTCTTTCCGGTCAGCCTTCCCATAGCCGCAATGAGCTTCAGTTTGTTCTCGTCGCCTTTGGTGGACTTGAATCTGCCAATTATGGCATCCGGATCATTGGTTGAAACTGCGTATGCAATTGCAACAGCCCCGCTGATATCAGGGTCAAGGGCCTCAAACCTGTTGAAATCCCTGGAGAGGTCTTTTGCATAATCGTGGTCAAGGATTGCAAGGTAGGTTGAAATAGACCCCCTCAGTATGCTCAGGTTGCCGTCTTCACCTTTCTTCTTTTCCCCCAGTCTGCTTAACTGGTTCCTGTAGAATTTCCTTGAGATTTCTGCAAGATCTTTCCTGTCATGGAAGAGGTTGTTAAGGCTTCCAAGCTCTGAAGCAATCTCCTGCACCACAATATATTCAGTTTCAGAGAAGAATTCAGATATCCTCTCCAGATATTTTGCAAGAGTTATGTTTCCTGAAACTGTGTTGGCAAACAGGTCACTTATTATTCCAAATCTGTCGAATTTTGACAGCTTACCCATGTTTGCTTTTATGTTTGCAAAAAGGTCGTCGCTGTAGTTCACCCTGTAGAAACCGGTCTGGTCAACGTTCAATTTGATGAAGCCTTCAACCTCTGCCTCTTTTGATGCCGTATCCAGAAGAATGCTTGTTTTTCCATTCTTTCCGAGGGCAGTTACCGGAACTGGCCATATCTGGCCTGTCGTGGTTCCGTCCAGCCT
>JAKBSB010000203.1 GCA_021845155.1 Thermoplasmata archaeon | reverse complement strand
CATTACCGAAGAATTGCCGTTTCCTATCCTTCTATCCTTTTCAGAGTATGTGAAGGTCCTGTCCTCATTTTTCAGTATTATCAATTCCAATTCCTCCCTTTTTCCCACCATAATGCAATATCATTATATCTGAAACGTTTGTTCCCGTACGCCCTGTGACAATGGCAGATTTATATCTTGACAGAAGGGTGTTGCTGTCGCTGTTTTTCAATGATTCAAGTAATTCATGCCTCTGGATACTGGATTTCAGTGTGCTGTCAGAAATGCCTCCCATGGCATCACTGTAACCGTCAATTCCGTCTGTGCCTATGCTTGCGAAAGTGAACTGCTCACCATCTTCCATGTTATCCATGAACCTGAGGGCAAGCTCCTGGTTCCTGCCTCCCTTTCCCTTACCGGTAACGTTTACGGTTGTCTCCCCTCCAAATACAAGCCAGAATGATCCATTGAAGAGTGAATACATTGATCTGGCAACAGATGCAAGATTCCTGGCAACCTCTGAAACCTCTCCTGTAACGCCCGGTTCCCATGCAACCACGTTCTTTTCATTTTTCAGGAGAAAATCTTTAACGCCTTTCACGTAATCGTAATTCTTCAGTACAAGAAGATTCTCCACATCTCCCATTTCCTGTCGCCCTGAATCATGACCTGACATTATTTTTTCAAGCGCTACTATTTCCTTGCACCTGTCGCCATAAGATGCCATAATCTTCCTGACCTCTTCATTCCCTGAAGGTTTCACCAAAGGGCCGGAAGCTATGATGGAGAGATCGTCTCCGGTAACATCCGATATTATCATTGACCTGACTTTTGCAGGCTTGAGGATACCTGCAAGCTTTCCCCCCTTTACGGAGGACATCAGTTGTCTTACTCTGTTCAGTTCGTAAATATCGGCACCGTTCTTCATCATGCAGTCTGAAATGGATGACAGCGTCCTGATATCAATTCCTTGTTCAGGTACTTCAAAAAGGGCTGACCCGCCACCGGATATGAGAACTAGAACAAGATCTTCTTTTTCAAGGTTCTTCAGATGTCCAAGTATGGTTTCCGATGACTTTACACTCAATTCGCTTACTGCCGGATGTGTTCCCCTGAGTATCTCCAGTTCCGGGAAATTATCAGCAACTTCCTGGTCCTTGGGAACAATAATTCCGGCGTAGCAAAGCTTGTCCTTAACTTTCTCCCTGATCCCTTCGTACATTGCAAGAGACGCTTTTCCAAAACCAATCACGAATATCCTTCCAGATTCATCAATATCGTGGGACAATTTCCTGGAATATATCTCAACAGCTGAAAATGGAGATATAGTGGCGAAAACATTGATAAAACAGTCAAGAATTTTCTTCCGGTCATCAGATGTTCCCAGATCATTGTAATTTTTTACAAGCACTTCATTCATTTTCTCACCAAGTTTAGATGACCTGTGACATTCATCTGTTAATTAATAACCCTTTACATGATTTCGTCGGTTATGTTCTGAACCCATGGAAGCACTTCCCAGATGAACGAGGGACCATGGTGGGCAAAGAAGTCCAGTGAACCGGGAGTCCTGAATATCCTGTTGTTTTTGAAAGCGGTTGTCCTGTCCCATCCTCTTCCTGCTATGATCTCCTTGAGCTGTTTATCGGAGAATCTGGAATACATCTTTGGCTCGTAGAATAGAATCTCCGGGTCTTTGTCAAGAATAAAACTATCGGAAGGCTGAAGCCATTCACTGTTGAATCCTGAATATATGGTTTTTATTCCCATCAGGGCCAGTGCATCTGTTATATAGCTCTGTGACCCGAAACTGACAGGTCCTCCAAGATCGATTTCAATATATCCCCTGAGCTCCGGGTGCTTCCTTATCGAACTGAATATCTTTATCATCTGGAATTCCAGGCCTCTTGCTTCATCCTTCCTGTTGGTCACTATACCAATTTTTGATACCATGTCGATGATTCCCGCAACTGAAGATGGGAGTTCAAAGATGTAAACCGGGAACTTCTCCCTTATCTTCTCGTATAGTTCCTTCTGGAAACCTGATACTGTCAGTATAAGGTCAGGTTCAAGCTCTTCCAGTACCTCCATTCTTGTGCTCCCGTAACTCCCCACCTTCCGTATGTTTTTTGTCTCTGCAGGCCTGGAACAGAAAGCGGAGACCCCGACAATCCTGTTTCCAAGTCCCAGTTCAAAAAGTGTCTCCGTAATGGCAGGGCTGAAACTTACAATTCTCTGTGGTTCTTCAGGAAGCATAACACTTGATCCGGATGGAAGGACAAATTCAGGCATGATCAGTGATGGGTGGAAAATTTAAAAATCCATCTGTCACGAATCAGGTGACTTCTTTGGCAACTCGATCTTTGACAGGCGATCATTCCTGGGAATCAGTGGAAGCATTATTATTGCAGCAAGGGCAAATATCAGCATGAGTGTCAGAGAATCTCCCAGGGAAACAAAGACCTTGAATCCATCAATAACCGCTATTCCTACAGCACCTCCCAGTGTATTTCCCAAACCCCACACAAGTGCATTTGAAGTCGTTGATATTTCCCTGGGAACAACCTGGCCTACATAGCCTAGCAGTACCGGAAACCCGCTGTATGTAACAAATGCGAATACTGCAAATGAGATGCCGCTCAATATGATGTTTGTTGCGAAATAGATGAAAGATGCAAAGGCTATCCCTGAAACCACAGTGGTGAATGTAACTATTTTTCTCCCTCCATATCTTGCCGTAAGGGAACCAAAATAAGGCTGCCCAAAGATGGCTGTCACAAAACTTATTGTCACAATTGCTACTGCTATTGTCCTGCTGTGGTAAACGTTGGTCAGGAAAGTTGGGATAAATGTAATTGTACCGGTTAGAAACATTGCCCTGATAAATACAACCATGGTAAGAATGTAAAGGAATCTTGAATATTTCTTTACTATGGACTTACTTTCAGCGGATGATCCGGATTTCTCTTTTTTAGGTTTATTTCCGATTCTTCTGAAGTTTCTAAGGCCTGCATATATTATGAGGGCAAAAATCAGGAGGTAAAGCATTATAAGAAACAGGCCGTCTGCATCTCCAACAAGAAGCATAACCGCTACAATTACGGTGGGGAAAACTGCTCTTCCCAGGCTGCCGAAAGAACCATTTATGCCAAGCATCCTTGTTGCAGATTTCTTTTCAAAACTCTCTGTGATTATGGTTGCCCCAATGGGATGGTAGAAGGCCTGTCCCAACCCCAGAAGAACTGAACCTACAATTATGGCAGGAAGAGTTAATGCGTGATCGAGGAAAGGTATCGCAAACGCTCCAACAGATAAGCCGTTTATCCCTATTCCCATGGCAAGCAGGAGCGCATCCCGATCGGTTCTGTCTGCAAAACGTCCAATCGGTGTGCTCAGCAAACCCGAGAGGGCATTGTATATTATTGCAACCGCACCCAAAAGAATCAGGCTAATTCCAGGGATCAGACTGTAATAGGTGATAAGTACCGGGAAGAGAAGAAAATTTCCGTCATTTGAAAAGTGTC
>JAKBSB010000202.1 GCA_021845155.1 Thermoplasmata archaeon | reverse complement strand
AGGGACAAGATATCCGAAATATCAATGAAAACAGGAATACCAAGAGCTACAGTTTTTGAAAGAATAGAGAAAATGAAGCGGGAAAATTATATCACGAAATTCACACTTGAAGTTGATTATGAAAAGATTGGATTTCCGGTTCTTTCGTATATATTCATAAGTTATGATTCGAATTCAGGTGTTGAACAGAAAGACCTTTGCAGGAAAATGGCGGATCTGGAAAATGTTGTATCATGTTCCATAGTTTCCGGAGACTGGGATTTTCTCATTCTTTCCGTGCATAAAAGCATGAGGGACCTATCTGAATTTGTACTTGTTGCTTTGAGATCTATAACTGGAGTAAGAAGAACAATTTCAATGCCCGTTTTTGAATACATGAAGTGAAGCTACTGTCCCAAAGTGGTTTATCACTTGCATTGATACCAGATCGAAATCAGGACAAGCCGAATTTTAAATATTAAAGTTATATTCTATGCTTGAAGCTGGGGTAGCCTAGCCTGGTAAGGCGCAGGTCTGGAAAGCCTGTGCTCTCGTAGCTCGGGAGTTCGAATCTCCCTCCCAGCGTCTTTATAAAAGTTAAGCTCTGTAACCTATAAACCGCTTGTTTAGTTCATATTTTTATATCAGCGTTCGAATGCTGGACTACAATAATATTTGAATATTGATGAAATTGTCATAGAAAGATCAACAGTCTGAATACTGTTCGTTCTTTCATGACTGGGATTCCACTAACCATGTATCCTGACCATTTAGAACGGCTTCTTATGAGCTCAGAAGGGCATTGGAGGAAATGATTCTCATGACGTTCATTTCCTTTACCTCCTAGGCCAGGAATTAAAGAATTTCCTCTCAAATCTGGGTTCAGTTTCATGTAATATAAGTGATCCGACTAAAATACGGAAATACCTACAGACAATTTCAAAAACCCCATAAAAACTGATTTGTGATGGCAGCTCACAAGATTGGAAACCAGCCAAATTACGAATTTCTCGGAGTCAATCGGATTTTGATTTTTACAAGAAACTGGAGTTTGTAGAAATCCTCCTTTGTGCTAAAGTTGATTATTATAATTTCCATACAGGAATGATTTCATTGATCAGGAACGAAATATCTCCGTTCATAACATTTACAAGATCTGAATGGACAAAACTCAGGGATAATACACCCTTAACCCTTACTGAAAGCGATCTGGACACGTTGAAAGGGATCAACGAAAAACTTTCAATGAGTGAAGTAGAAGAAGTATACTTGCCACTGAGCAGGCTCCTTAACCTTTACCTGAGCGCATCAAGAAGACTTTACGAGGCCAGGAACACTTTTCTGGGCAACAGTGAGCGAAGAGTTCCTTATGTGATCGGTCTTGCAGGGAGTGTCGCAGTGGGAAAGAGCACAACAGCCAGGATATTACAGGCACTTTTAAGACGCTGGCCCGGATCTCCGGAGGTTGACATAGTGGCCACAGATGGTTTTCTATATCCAAATTCAGCGCTTATTGAAAAGGGAATAATGGACAGAAAAGGATTTCCTGAAAGTTATAACGTACGTGAACTTCTCAAGTTTCTCTTTGATGTTAAGTCTGGAAAGGACGGGGTCATGGTTCCCGTATACTCTCACCTGACCTATGACATAGTAAAGGGGGAGAAACAGATCGTAAAGCAACCTGATATAATAATTCTTGAGGGGCTCAATGTCCTGCAAACATCCAAGGGAACTGGATACCGGGATGCACCGGAACTGTTTGTCTCTGATTTTTTCGATTTCTCAATATATGTGGATGCAAAGGAGGAGGATATAATGCAATGGTATCTTGACCGTTTCCTTGTTTTGAAGGAGACCGCCTTCAAAGATTCAAGGTCATTCTTTCACACGTATTCAGAATTCTCACGGGAAGAGGCACTGGAGAGAGCCACCCAGATATGGAACAGTATTAATGGTCCAAACCTCAAGAACAATATAAACCCCACAAAGTATCATGCCCATCTGATCATGGAGAAGGGGCCATCACATGAGGTCAGGGCTGTCAGCCTCAGAAAGATATAAGTGCACTTTCACAAATTTCAGAAACTTAGACTGTCCACCACGTAATTTACCATCTGGTCTGCAGCCACCTCTTCCGGAAGAATCACCTCTGTAACACCAACCTTCCTGTACCTCTTGATGCTCTCTTCTCTCGATGCCCTTACTATTGTCTTTATGTTTGGATTCATCTCTATTGCCTCCATTATAATGTAAAGATTAACGCTGTCATCGGGTATGCAGGAGATTATGAAAGAAGCTTTTGCTATCCCTGCAGCGGAAAGGACATTGCCAACAGTGGCATCCCCTTTTACGAAGAGCCTGTTACCATTTTCCATACCGTTATTTGAATCACCGTTCCTATCTACAATGACATATTTCAACCCAAGCCTGTCCATTTTGTCCGCCGCTTTCCGGCCAACTCTTCCATATCCGCATATTATAACATGATCTTTTATGTTCTCCAGCTGACTTTTCAAACTAATCGCCTTCCTTACTCTTGAGAATTCCCCGCTTACCATGAAACCAACCATGCTTGACAGTGAATACAGCCCGAGTGAGACACCGAAAAGCATGACCACAATTGCAAAACTCCTCCCCATTATCCCTGTTGGAAGAATGTCCCCGTAACCCACCGTTGTTACAGTTTCAACCGTCCAGTAAAGTGATGAGAAATAGCTTCTTGCCTCTATGAAATGGAAACCTGTGGTGCCCAATGCCAGAACCAGCAGAAAAAGCAGCACAGATATTTTCAGGCCCTTCGGGAGGAATGACCATAGAGGTGATTTCACCACATGAGAAAAGATAGCACATGTTTAAGACACTTTCCTGTATATTACGCTGTATGTATAACGGTTGATGATTCCAGGGTGCAATTTCAAAATTAAACCTCTCACATTTATTTAGTTGGACGTATTGACTATATGATATGAATGGAAACGATCCTGATCTGGGTACAGCTAGAATGCTTGCCCTTATCGCTCTCTTTCTGAATCTTCTGGGTTTTTTGCTGGCCCTCATTACCATATTCCTGGCAATTCTGCCATTCATACTTATGTTTCTGGACTATGTTTTCGTTTACAAACCTCTTGTGGACGGTGATGCCAGAAGAGCCGAGGTGCCATCACTTCTACTGGGGATTTTACAACTTTTTGTCGGTGGGGTGCTGTCCGGAATAATACTGATAATTGCATGGGTGAAGATCAGGGATGTAATCATAAAAAATGGTGGGAGAAGCAGTATTTTCTAGTCTAAGAAAATAACTGTAAATATTGGAGCTTCAGTGATCTATCCAGACCGTCTTGATGTTGGTGAATTCCTTCAGCCCGTATTTTGAAAGTTCCCTTCCGATTCCACTTCTCTTTACTCCGCCAAATGGCAACCTTGGATCCGAAGCCACTATCTTGTTTATGAAAACCAAACCCGCTTCCAAATCCGGTACCAGAAGCTCTGCCTCTTCACTGTTGCCCCATATGGAAGACCCAAGTCCAAA
>JAKBSB010000201.1 GCA_021845155.1 Thermoplasmata archaeon | reverse complement strand
GATTATTATTCCCGTAACTATCAATATGAGTCCAATAAGGTAATCCGTATATCTTCCCGGGATCTGTTTCAGCTTGTCCGTACCTGGGATATTTGATGTTACCCATACAACGGCAGTAAGTGTCACTGTGGTGACTGCTATGAACACAAGGACTATGTAAGTTAAATGGTCTGTACCAGTTCCAAATGCCGCAATAAATATTGGAAGAAAGGCAAGATCAGGAAATGCGCTTACTGCAAGTGCAGATTTGGCCATTATATCGTCACTGCTTTCATTTGCCTCTCTTAATCCATTAATTATGAAATATGCAGCAATGACAAACATAAGGAGTATGGAAATGTCAGTAAGAATGTGTATAGACGATTTCAGAATCTCAATTCCAACAAAAAGAACGGCAATAGCAACCAGCACAGATGATCCGGAATGGCCAAGACCAAGTAGGACCGCCGTGACGTATTTTGTTTTTGCTGTATATTTTCTTGTTTTTGAAATTATCAGGAGAGGAATCCAGTGATCAGGGGCTATCATGTGAAAGAATGCCACCAGTATTACGGTGGAAATGAGGACAATAAAGAGTGCCACTGATGGAAAATGTAAAGTAATATAAAAACAGTAGGAAAATGGACCTGTTTCTAAAGGGGAAGAGATTAAGATCAGCAAAATTAACTGACTGAAGTTTAATAGACAAGACCCAAGAAAGTTTAAATGTCATTTATATTTATCAGCGTGATATAACACCCATAAAGCCTACAGATTCAGGATATATCCCAGTGAAGATCAGAAGATCCTCATTGGGAAGCATATTGGATCATGCAGGTTTGTATGGAATCACTTTCTTGATACGCGTAATAGGGGTTCAATGAAACACAAAAAGGCATGAAATACAGGGAGGTGGTGTTGCCAGATTATTTGGAAGAAAGATCCAATCATTCAGAGAGTAGGTGAATTGCGAAAATTCTAATGAGGACCATGAAGTAAATTTTTGATTACTCACATACAGCGTGGAATATAAGTCCGTTGAAAATGTTCTGTTATAACCAGAATGCATGAAGGTGGAAATGGTCGATAAAAAACTCCGATCTTTCATGGGGGAGAGTATTTCAGGTATGACCTGCATGTTCTTTAGGCAAATTTAAAATACCGGCATATGAATAGCCTGTGAATCTCATTTGAACGGCAGTATTTATGAAAGGGAACTTGCAAACCTTCTTGCAGGGAAGGCGAACAACATAGAAAAATTTTCAAAGAGACTTTCTCCACCTGAAAACGAATCCCTTAAATCTCTTCTGGAAAGCCCATTTTACGTCACAAGAGCTGCGGGTTCACTTGGGGCCGATCTGATTGCCGTAAGGCATGATGTTTCTCTAATAATAGAGGTAAAGTCATCCCAGTATGACGTAATCCATTTTGCTGAGTCTTCTGGAAAGAGGCAGGAGCAGGCCGATAGACTCATAGAAAAATGCAGGCAGTCCGGACTTTTCATAACATATGCTTACAGGTTGAAAAATGCAGAGGGTGATTCATGGCGGTTATTCTCTTTGCCGGGAGAGCCTGCTGGTAGAATGAAATATGTCTATAATATACTCCCAAGGGCTGATGAGACTAAAAAAGGAAGTTATATGCTGAAATGGGAGAAGGGCATACCACTCAGCAAATTTGTTGGATATATAAATTTCAAGATAGAATAAGGATTAAAGGGATTGTTTGATGGCCTTTTCCAAAGCTTCTATTCCCATGTCAATCTCACCCTGTTTTATGTTCAGCGGCGGGATGAGTCTTACAGCGCTGGTTCCGGTTGAAAGCGTAATGAGACCGTTTTCGAAAGCCTTGTATTCCACGTTGTTCCTGAGCTTAACATCAGGTTCCCTTGTTTTCTGATCCTTTACGAAATCTATGGCAACCATGAGACCCATGCCCCTTACATCGCCTATGCAACTGTATTTTTCCATGAGTTCCAGAAGCCTCTTCTTGAAATATGCCCCCTGCTTCACAACATTGTCCAGTATGTTCTCCTTTTTCATCGTTTCAATTGTTGCTGTTGCTGCCACACTGGCAAGGACATTTCCACCAAAGGTGTTGCTGTGGAGCCCAGATTCAGGAAAATCAAGTCTGGAATTAATAACAACTGCACCCATTGGTATGCCCGATGCAACCGCTTTGGCAATGGTTATTACTTCCGGTTCCACACCGAAATGTTCAGATGCGAAATATTTCCCGGTTCTACCCATTCCACTCTGGACTTCGTCCATTATTACGAGCATATTGTTTTCGTCAGCAAGTTTCCTCAGTTCTTTATGGAAGTTCATTGGTGGTATGATGTATCCACCCTCGCCCTGGATAGGTTCAACCAGGAAAGCCGCCAGATTTTCAGGTGGTGCATATGTTTTCAGGACATATTTCTCTATGAAATCCATGGTCCTGTTTATCAGTTCATCAGGATGTTCATAACCATCAATGCCAAAGGCGTTTCTGAATGGATTCGGATATGGGACATGTTCCACACCCGGCATACTTGGGAAGAAACCTTTCTGCTGAATAGCCTTAGAGGCAGTCATGGAGAGGGCACCCTGTGTTCTCCCATGGAATCCACCTATGAAACTTATGAACTGCTGCTTTTTTGTGAATATTTTGGCGATTTTTATTGCTGCTTCGATACTTTCGGCCCCGCTGTTTGAAAAGAAAACTTTCTTCTTGAAAGTTCCGGGTGTGATTGACGATATGGATCTTGCAGCGTCCACCTGTTCCTTATAATAAAAGTCTGTGCCTGCAAAGTGCCAGAGTTTATGTAATTGTTCCTGAACTTTTTCCGTTACATATGGGTGTATGTGTCCAAGGTTTGTCACACTGATACCGCTGGCGAAGTCAAGAAAAACGTTTCCATCCATGTCCTCCACGAATGATCCCATGGCTCTTTTTGCTGCAAGTGGAAGTGATTTAGTACTGGTAACGAGAAATTCACTGTCCGAATCAATAACCTTCCTGGTCTCCGGACCCGGTGGAGTTACTCTTATTTTTATACTGTCAAGATTCTGTTCTTTACTCTTTGAATATTTTTCCTCCATCATAACTATCATCTACAAATATGCCCCTGAAATATATATCTTATTGAATGCAACACGAACCGTTATTACGTTTTTCGTATAACTAAAAATGATAGTGTTTTATACGGTTTTGTCAATTCGGATTTGACATGACAGAATCTCCCAATACCCAGGATCAAATTGGCTTCTACAGGAATGAACTCACAGATATGCTGTTTTATGATAAACTTTCAAGAAGAGTCAGGGACGATGAATTCAGGAAATCCCTTGTACGTCTTTCAGAAACAGAAAAGAATCACGCAAATTTCTGGAAACTGCGCCTGGTAAATTCAGGTGTAAGGGTGGATGAAATAAGGCCCAGTTTCGGAAGAATAAAAGGTCTTCTGTTATTAAGAAAGGTTTTGGGGAATTATCTTTCCATAAAGCTTCTGGAACACAGCGAAATAGATTCAATACTTCAGTACAATG
>JAKBSB010000200.1 GCA_021845155.1 Thermoplasmata archaeon | reverse complement strand
GATCTAATCAGATGGATCAATACCGCGTTCAACGGTTACAATACGTATTGCCCTGGACATTTCCAGATCTACGAGCTTCAAAGCTTTCTCAGCAATTTCATAGGGATCACCCAGTCTTCCCAGAGCCTCCAGTGCAAGATCTTTTCTTAACACAAAACTACTTCCTGACATTTTTTCGTTGAGTATCCCCAGAACCAGGTTTGCATCCGTGATTGTTGGTTCACTTCCTCCTTTGGCATATGACACCGGACCTGGATCCGAACCTGCGCTTATTGGCCCTATGTTCAACCCACCGGTTGAATCAAGCCAGATGATGGTCCCACCACCGGCAGAAACCTCCGCAAGATCCACAAATGGGTATCGCACAGGATATCCGCTTCCCCTGACCATCCTTCCATGGTGTGATAATCCTCCAACCTCATATTCAGATGTTATCTCAACCATGTTATCCACGACAGTTCCCGCCTTGGCTGTAGTTCCACCCATGTCGAAGCTTATGATCCTACGTTCTCCCAATTTTTCAGCAAGTATGTTGGCTGCAATAACTCCGGCAGCTGGACCTGATTCTACAACTGAAACCGGTCTGTTCATCGCTTCATCTTCCAGTATCAATCCTCCCGAATTTGACATGATGCTTATGGCCGGGGAACCGAATGTTGACAGATTTTGTTTAAGCTTTGATATGTATGTAGATATTACCGGCATAAGAGCAGCATTTACCACCGTTGTGGATGTTCTTTCATATTCCCTCGGTTCAGGTGCAACCATGTATGAAGCTGATACATACCTGAAAAACTTTTTAAATCCGTCCAGGACATATCTTTCATTTTCACTGTTTATGTAGGAATGGAGGAAGGATACAGCAACGCTCTCAGGTCTGCCCCTGATCACCTTCTTTAGAACATCTGAAAGTTCTGTTGAATCAGGGTGCCTTATAACATTCCCTTTATAGTCGGTTCGTTCGTCGAGTTCGAACCTCATATTTCGTGATACTATGCTTCGAGGTCTCCTGAATTCCAGATCATAAAGGGATGGTCTGTTCTGCCGACCTATCTCAATGACATCCCTGAATCCTTTTGTTGTGACCAGGGCAACCTTTGGGATGTTCAATCCGTACTGACCCAGAAGAGTGTTTGTTGCAATGGTCGTTGCATGAACGAATTCGTCTATGTTTTTAACTCCAGATTGCATGATTGCTTCCATTACACCCATCTCTGGATTATGAGGTGTTGTGGGTACCTTTAATTTTGTTATGATCCTGTTCCCCTGTAAAATAACAAGGTCCGTAAAAGTACCGCCAATATCGGCTGAAACTGTTGTTTTTACCATTCAATACACCCCTATATCCTTAAAATTCAAGCGTAGGTTATATTATTATGCTTCAGCCGATGGAACTTCCAGGGATCTGTTCCTTGTCTCCTTCATTGGTATAACAGTAGCAAATGCAATTATTATGAATGCAGATGTAAATAGTGGATAGAGAAGGTATGAATATAGTCAAGTATTTTACTAAAGCGTTAACAACAATTTCCAATGATGTTAACGTTCAACGCACCGTGGGTGAAGACGGAATCTTTATATTTGTTGAAATTCTGGATGTTTGCGGACTTTTCTGCATAACTGCATGAGTCCATTGGACAAGGGTGCAGGTAAACGCTGAACAAAGATAAGATCTCTCCCGCAAGGAGTGTTCTGATATGTGTATGGGACTGGCGACCTGCCGTAAAACACGGGCAAAACGGGTCATGATTGTTCGGGATCGGCTGAAAAGTGATCGTAGAACTGGAAAACGCTATCCCTGAACCGGAAGGAAACGGGATATAGGCTTCAGGGTTAAAGCCATGGAGTTCAAGCATCGGACGGATATAAATTCCAAAGGTGGATGTTAGCATGGTTAACGGAAATCATAACCTTATCTCTCATGGTGTGTTCATTTTTTCCCTGGATTGAACAACATGCATTATTTTTGATTTTACTGTTGCATCATGGCATTGATAAAATTCATTAAGCATGTTCATGTATTGACTCTATGAAAACAGTTATCAGGGGAAAGTATCTCTTCGATGGAGAAAAACTTCTTGAGCACAATGAAGTAATGATCGAAGATGGAAGAATCATGGGGACTGGCAGCAGTCTCAGAGGAGATAGATTGATCGATCTTGAGGATTCCTTCATAATGCCCGGAATGACAGATGCACATATCCACATGAGCGGTGTGGAATCTGGTAATCTTGTTATGGAATATTTTACAGTTGCTGAAAGAGACCGCCTCATGCGAACAATACCATGGCTTCATAAGCTGCTTGACTCAGGATTCACTTCTGTCAGGGACTGCGGTGAGGGAAACTCAATATACCTCAGAAATGCTGTAAAAAATGGAATAATCAATGGACCAGACATCTCTGCGGCTGGAATTCCGTTCTGCCAGACTTTTGGACATGGAGAGTTTTCACACACTGTTCCGGTGGATCTGAGTGAACACATGGGTATCTCGGAAATATGTGATGGTGTTGACGAATGCATAAAATCCGCAAGAAAAGTTCTCAGAGACGGATCCGACTTCATAAAGATATTCTCAACTGGAGGGGTCCTTTCCCAGAGAGACAGACCTGATCACGAACAGTTTACCCTGGAAGAGATAAGAAGCATAGTGAGGGAGGCTGAGAAAGCAGGGACCTATGTGGCTGCCCATGCACATGGTGACAGGGGAGCCAGAAATGCAGTGGAGGGTGGCGTTAAGACCCTGGAACATGGGACACTGGTTACAGGTGATACCCTGAAGATCATGGCGAAGCAGGGAGTCTCCATGACACCCACCCTTGCAATACAGGAACTCATAGTCAGGTATGGAAAAGATCTGGGAATAAATGAGTGGGGACTTGAAAAGATAAAAGAGGTCAGGGATGGGATAGCGAAAGTTGTTCCTGAAGCAATGAAACTGGGAGTTAACCTCCTCTGTGGTACAGACCTTGGCTTTTTTACAGGGAAGGATATTGATATGGGAAAAAACTGGATGGAGATGGTGCTTATGACTGAAATCTGTGGCCTCACAAATGAAGAAGCCTTGAGAACATCAACCGGAAATATCCAGAAGATAGGACTCAAGCAGGGAAGAATAATGAAAGGTTTTCCTGCAAACATCGTCTCCATAGATGGGAACCCTCTGGAGAATATCAGGGATCTTGGCCGAGTGAATCATGTATTCAAAAAAGGTGTACAGATAAGGTGACATAGGTGAATGACGAAATGAGAACACAGCTGGACAGATATGTTGAATTTCTAAAAATGCCTTCAGTATCTGCGCAGCACAGGCACATAAGGGAAACTGCAAAATTCCTATCTGATCTGCTCAATAAGAATGGAATAGAATCACAGATTCTTGAAACAGATGGTCATCCAGTGGTGTTTGGAGAATACGATGCGGGAAAACAGAAAACGTTACTGGTATACAACCATTACGATGTCCAGCCGGTTGATCCCCTAGATGAATGGGAAAATGATCCATTTTCTGCAGAG
>JAKBSB010000199.1 GCA_021845155.1 Thermoplasmata archaeon | reverse complement strand
AAATGGGGGTTCATGATATGCCCGGAAAACTCAGGGAGAACTCGATTGGGCTTAAGGAAAGCATGTTCCAGGGTGTTGCCGGGGCGGCACCGACAGGAGCGGCCATAGCAACGCTGACAGGCGCAGCTTATTATGCGCAGGGGTCACTCCCTCTTGTTGCCTTTATTGCTTTCCTTGTAGTTATGCTCAATGCAGTCATAATCAGGAGAATCTCTGCAAAAGTGGCTGGATCCGGTGGATATTATGGTTACGTCAAAACAGGTTACGGAGTGGGACCGGCACTTTTTGCAGGCTTTTTTTACATATTTTACCAGATTATGGCCCTCTGTCTCATAGCACTTAGTGTTGCCGTCTTTGTCCCTCCCCTTATGGGATACGTTTTTGGAATTACCCTCCCTTCATATTCATGGTTCCCGCTCTTGCTTGTAACTCTTTTGTTTGGACTCTTTGTATCCGTTTCAGGGATACGTGGGTCCACCAGATATACAATGATTATGGCAGTAATTGAAATTACAATCATAAGCGCCTTTGGGATATATATCCTGGCGTCACATCCGTCAATAAACACTGCAAGCGTTTTCACCACGCAATATTCACTCAATGGAATAAGTGGGATTGGCATAGGAGTCCTGCTCATGTATACTGCATTTTCCGGTTTTGGTGCATCTACCCCGCTTGGAGAGGAATCAGTATCTCCAAAAAGGAACATAGGTATTTCGGTTGTATTTACCGTCATTATTCTCGGGATCTTTTTTGTCTTCACCGCATATTACTTTACTGTTGCATGGGGACCTTCACTTATGGGACAGTATGCTTCAGAACTTATTCCGGGAGTGACCATAATAAATGGGTTCATTGGAAAAGCTGCAGCAATTGCCGTAACACTTCTTTTCATAAACAGCCTTCTCACCGGAACCGTGGTGGTTACAAACGGTACATCAAGGGTTATGATGAGCATGAGCCGTGACAGGATGCTGCCAAGCGGACTCTCGAAGATACATCACACACATGTAACCCCCTGGGTTGCTGCATCAACTGTGGTTATCTCTGCAATCCTCATAGGGTCAATTTCAGTAATATTCATGGGTGGCTTTAATGCATTCATATTTTCAGCAACCGCCGCTACCTTGGGAGTTCTATTTGTGCATGCCCTTATCAATGCATCGCTGCCTCCCCTGGACCGGAAATTTTCTGGAAAGTTCAGTTACACGAATATTGCAATGACGCTGGTCTCAATAATAATTTTTGCTTTCATATTCTATAGCACATTCATATCAATAAGCCTGCCAGTTATAGCCGGAACAGCCGTTTTTATTGGCTGGCTTCTTGTAAGTGCCATATATATTGTCTCAAAGAGAGGTAAATTTCCAACTATAACCATAGATGCATCAGATTAATCAGTATCAGGAATCTGCCTCATTTTTTTTCTAACCATATTCATTATATTTTCTGGTATTGCAGGGATTTCCGGGTGCTTTCTGATTGCCTTCATGAATATCCTGTTATCTTTTACCTCAAGGTCATGTTGCGGATTCATTCTTGTGGCAATTGCCCAACCTATCTTCTCCATGTCAGAAAGGTCTATGTCGTCCGCAACCTGCAGATTCAGGTTTCCATTTTCCTGCATCCTGTGGGATATAACAACCTTTGAATCACCGGAAACAAGTTCTGTTTTATCTTTGCTGGAATACTTCATAATTTTTTCCTGTGTGCCTGAAGTTGTAAACAGAACTTTGCCTGCTGTTCCATCCGTTTCGGAGGTTATATCGGAACTTATTATGTACATGTTCCTGAAAATAAGGATATTTTCACCCTTGGATATGTCTGTCTGTGCAAGATTCATCATTGCCCTTTCAAAGGCAAGATCTGTTTTTCCGTTGTTGATAAATACGATTTTACCCCATAATGAATCGGTGCCGACAATCCCTGTCCCGAACTGTCTGGCGATTGCCATGCTTCCATTCTCCACATATCCTAAACTGAGGTATCTTGACCCATAATGTGGCCATACAATACTGTAAACCGGGCCCTTTGGCATGAACTTCCTGAGCGATTCAGTAACAGCTGCCGTCCTAGACATTGAGAACAGATTTATATGTTCTGAGGAATTTGATGGCTGTATATCATAAAAGATTGGGGTTTTCCTCGACATTATTGTTTTAACGTGAGCCACATTTTTTGTGGAATCCTGCCCCATGTATCCAGTGTACTCTGCAAAAGGACCTTCATCAAACGTTTCATCCGGGGAGCATTCTGCCTCCACTACAATTTCGGAGTCTGAAGGAACAGGAAGATCATTCGAAATGCCAGAAGTGTATCCGGCATTTATAATTCCTCCGGCTTTTGCATATTCATTTCTTGTGAAAGCAGCGCCAAGAATGTAAAATACAGGATGTGCACCAATTATAACGGAGACTTCCAGTTTTTTTCCATTTTTTCTGCAGTAGTCAAGATAACCCCACAAATTACCGTGGCTTCCTGCATCAAATGCATACCTGTCCCTGCCAATCAGCTGAATTCTGGTGAAACTTAAATTCAGGATATCCTCATTTCTGGGGTCCCTTGAAAGAACCAGTCCTGAGGTTATATATCTCCCAAAACCTGATCTTGAACCGTCAGAGATATAATGCCTAGGAACTGGCAGCGAAAAGATATCAACGTCGTTCCCTTTCCTGATTATTTCCTTTACTGGAGGTTTTGACTCCAGCGTGTCAATGAAAAAAATATCATCACCTGAAAGAACAGAATTCCATTTTCTGAGGAAATCCGGTATATTGCCATAGCCGGTTGCCATTGCGATCCGTTCCTCAGATCCCAGAAGATTAGTTACAATGCTGAAATCAGGGTAATCTTTTATATTTTTGAAAAGAAGTGCAGGATTTTCTCCTGCGGTTATAAGAGAATATGCCGTTATTTCGTATTCCGTGTCAGTTTCATCCTCAATAATCCTTAATGCATTATTTCCGGACCTTGAAAGTTGATCGAGAAAAGACCTGAGAGACTGCCTGCCATGGATTTCTGACATGCCACTGAATTATCTGGTTGTCCATAAATATTGAGCATGTTTGCCTGCAATAGTGGTAACTTGTGAGGATCACATGGATTCACTCCGATCAAGCAGATAGTCAGCAAGAGCCACTTCCGTCCCTGAAAGCCCCACGGAAAGAAACAGCGTTATCGCATCCCTGGCTTTTCTTCCTGGTATTTTGCCTGAGACTATGTCCGATAGATCCACAATATGTTTTTTTAGATTTGTTCCCGACAGGAAATGGGGAGGATCATAGGAATCAAGCTGAACTGGAGAATCAGTTGCGATGACTTCGGCATTCTCAGCAATTTCATAATCAAGTTCGTGTTCGTCTACACTTTTCCTGCCAACAGTGATGACGTGAGTTCCCGGCTTTATATCGGAAGATTTTACCACCGGAGAATGACTGGTTGTGGCCAGTACCAGTACATCCGATAAACGGGCAACAGAACCAGAACTTTCTTCTGTAACAGTTTTGATGCCGGTCATTTT
>JAKBSB010000198.1 GCA_021845155.1 Thermoplasmata archaeon | reverse complement strand
TCAGTACAGCATAATAATATATATGAAAGATTCAAAAAGTGGAAAGGATGGGCAACGGCGGACCATCTGGTATTCATCAGGGAGAAGCAGCTTTGGGATCATCCTTGTAACTTTCACAGAACGCGGTATCTGTGGTGTTTCCACACTTGCTTCAGCAGATTCAATTCCAGAGTATCTTAAAAAAGAATATCCAGATAAGAATGTAGAGAAGGGAGAGATCTCTGATCAATATATAGACGGAATCATAAAGACTCTGGACGGTTCAAAGGGTAATTTCAACATTGATGTTGAGGGAACGGATTTCCAGAAAAAGGTCTGGGGGGCAATCAGTTCAATTCCCTACGGTTCCACAGCCACATACAGCCAGATTGCTGAACAAATAGGCAGACCATCCGCAGTAAGGGCGGTGGCAAATGCCTGTGGGAAGAATCCTGTTCCTTTAATAATACCATGCCACAGAGTAATAAGGAAGAACGGTGGGCTAGGTGGTTATGGACTTGGTATTGACCGGAAGAAGAGACTCCTAGAGCATGAAAAATCATTCAAGGAAATGCGGGAAGGAAATCAAAGATCTTCCTGAAAACCCAATTCAATCTGACCCCGTGGCACTCTGGAGCATTTCCGGAAAATTGTCGGTCATTATTTCACATCATTTGTCCGTGAAATAATATTTAAGGGAATGTCACAATACAAGTAAGGTAATAATTCATGCAGTTCAGAGCTAAACTGGTGTCGTGGTCAGAGATCGAGATGTGGTGCAGGAACATTGGAAAACAGGCTATAAAGTCAGGTTTCACTCCGGAGGCAATAATCGGGCTTTCAAGAGGGGGGCTTGTCCCTGCAAGAATGCTTTCGGACAGGATGTGGATTAAGGACCTGTACGCCGTTAAAACCGAGCACTGGGGATTCACTGCGTCCAGGGATGGTAAAGCCGTATTGAAAAAACAGGGCGATCCTGACATTAAGGGTAAAAGGGTGCTTATTGTTGACGATATAACGGATACTGGCGAAAGCATGAAACTGGCATATGATTATGTGAAGTCCCTCTCACCATCAGAGATCAGGACTTCAGCAATGCTCCACATTACCAGATCAAACTTCAAACCTGACTTTTATTCAGAAGAGGTCAATGAGGAGAAGTGGGCATGGTTTATTTTTCCGTGGAATGTTTATGAGGATCTTGACAACCTCATAGGAAGATCCATGATGGTACCATCGTCATCTTCTGAAATGGAAAAGTTACTTGTGGATGACTATGGCCTTTCTTTCCAGGGAATAGATCTGGAACTGGTACTGAAGGACCTCGTGGAAATGAGAAGATTAAAAATGGAAAAAGGTAAGTACTCAAAATAGGCGTTATGGAGGAACAATGATGGTTCCGGAATGGTCATGGAACGCTTTTCCAGAATTCTCAATGGAAGTTATTATTGATTTTTTTCCACCTTTCCTGACAAATTCCATTGCAGCCTTTATTTTTGGCCCCATACTTCCGGATGCAAAATAACCCATGTCATAGAGTCTCTGGAGTTCATCAAGGCTGATTTTTCCTATCTTCTCCTGATCTTTGGTTCCGTAGTGTGTATAGGCATATGGCACATCAGTGAGTATCATGAAGCGATCTGCCTCTATGATTGTGGCCAGGAGAGAAGATGCCAGATCCTTGTCAATAACTGCATCAACTCCAATGAATTTTCCCTTTCGTCTTACTATGGGTATTCCCCCTCCCCCCACTGCTATGGGCTGGAAACCGTCGGCAAGAAGCCTTATGATCGAATTTCTCTCCATTATATCCATTGGTGCAGGTGATGGCACCAGTCTTCTCCAGCCTCTTCCAGAGTCCTCTTTCATGGACCAGTTACGGTCCTGTACGAAGGTGTCAGCTTCCTGTTTCGTGTAAAAAGGGCCTATGGGTTTTGATGGATTTAAAAATGCAGGATCATCTTCGGAGACGAGTGTTCTTGTGATGATAACTATGGGCTCCCTTGAAAATCCCCTCTGCAATCTCACATTGTCGTATGCCAGGGACATTATGTGGCCGATGAAGCCCATTGACATGGCGCCGCAGCCATGAAGCGGCATGGATGGTGTTATACTCCTGGAAAATTCATTCTGTAAAAGTATGTTACCAACCTGTGGTCCATTGCCATGCGTTATGACCACCCTGTTATCCTCCAGTATCTCCCATATGCCGTTGAAAGCATCCACGGACCTGGAATATTGGGATTCGAAGGAAGGTACATCCCCATTCCTGAGAAGTGCATTTCCTCCAAATGCTATTACTAACTTTTCCATACATTCACCTGAAAATATGTTATCACGGTCATATATAAAAATAGGTACTGTCTTTTACAGGGGATTTTCAATCTACTCACAACCGTGGCATCAATGAGTTGGAGGCATCCAAAGAACATATTTCAATGATAAAAGCATATCACCTCATGGAACTGACAATAGCACATACTCCGGATCCCGATGACTCATTCATGTTTTATGGGATGCTTGAGAATAAACTGAAATGCAATCACCAGTACAAACAGGTTGTAAAAGATATAGAAACACTCAACAACGAAGCACCCAGAGGGCTTTACGATATAACAGCCATTTCGGCAAATGGATACGCGCTTGTGAATGATAAATATGCCCTGACAACTTCAGGTGCGAGTTTCGGTCTGAGCTATGGACCGACAGTTGTGGCCAGGAAGGATGTGGATCTGAAAAATGCAGTTGTTGCAAGCCCTGGAAAGTTAACATCTTCTTACCTGCTGTACAGAATGTTCGCTCCAGTTCCAAAAAAATTCATAGAGGTCAGGTTTGATAAAATAAGCGAGGCAGTGCTTAACGGTGATGCTGACGCCGGTATCCTGATTCATGATGAGCAGCTGACATATCAGGACAAGGGACTGAAAAAGGTGTACGATGTTTACAGTGCTTGGAAGGAGTATGCTGGAGATCTGCCCATACCTCTAGGATTCAACGCCATAAAGAAATCCATTGGTTCCGAAGCAATAAAAGATTTCAAGGAGGATTTTGAAAACTCAATAAAATATGGTATGGAAAACGAGGACGATGCAGTGAGGTATTCACTTCAGTATGCCAGGTACAATGACATGGATCTGGAGAGAAAGTTTATCAAAATGTACGTCAATAAACTAACAGTTGATTTTGGTGAGAAGGGACGAAAGGCTCTTGATCTTTATTATAGAAGGGCCTTTGAAATGAATCTTCTGAAGCCATTCAAGCTTGAGATTGTGTGATATTTCACAATCCCACTAAATACCAGCATAGATTATTATTCCCGTAACTATCAATATGAGTCCAATAAGGTAATCCGTATATCTCCCCGGAATCTGTTTCAGCTTGTCCGTACCTGGGATATTTGATGTTACCCATACAACGGCAGTAAGTGTCACAGTGGTGACTGCTATGAACACAAGGACTATGTAAGTTAAATGGTCTGTACCAGTTCCAAATGCCGCAATAAATATTGGAAGAAAGGCAAGATCAGGAAATGCGCTTACTGCAAGTGCAGATTTGGCC
>JAKBSB010000197.1 GCA_021845155.1 Thermoplasmata archaeon | reverse complement strand
GGACAAACTCGAATCTGATGTCAGTGAGGAGGGTTAAGTCGTAACAAGGTATCCGTAGGGGAACCTGCGGATGGATCACCTCCTAAGTAAGGGCGAGCCACAGGCACAATTATTTCACACACACCATTATTTTTTATTTTTTGCAGAAGCATTGGATTTTTATTCATATGTCATCAGTTTTCTGATAATTATGTTCAAAGGAAATTAGAAAAAGATTTTAAGTATAGTTTCGCTAATGTATAAAGGGTACTTCGTATGGCCATGGATGACAGGTTAAATGATCTTCAGGATAAAATAGAGAGAAAAGTGGGAGGATTTGGCAAAGGAAAATATGCCAGGATTCTCAGAATGGCCAAGAAACCAAACAAGGATGAATATGTAAAGGTTGTCCTTATAACAGGAGTTGGAATCACGCTTCTGGGTTTACTGGGTTTCTTTATATATCTAATGATGGGAGTTTTCTTCCATATACCATAGGTGTTCAAAATGGAAAATGTTAAAAGCGAATATGAGTGGATCAATTTTGATCCCAGGGACAGGGATGTAGGTTGCGGATATTCCCTGGAGATGCCGGTTACGATCAGGAATATCCAGTCAACAAAGAGGAAATTCAACCTCAGGATTTCAGCAGTATTCAGCCAGAGGGATGATCTTGTGGAATGGTTCATAGAGTCTCCCCTGATAAAGGCCAAGTCTGTTTCAATGTCACCAAAGGACAACCATCCCATTGAAGAGGACATGGATATAGAGCCAAGAGGGGTAAGGCAGGCTCTCATCACTGTAATAACTCCCAAGGGAGGTTACATGGGCGACAGGGTCACACTTTCATTTTCAATAAATTCAGAGGATGGAATAAACAGTTTCCATAAGGAGATAGTGCTGAAGCTTGTTCCAACCATCGTGGCAGTAAAAACAACCGTTGGCAATGAGTATGCCGTCGCAAGGGACCTGGAAAGAAAGAGTGAGAGAGACAAGGAGGAGAGATCTGCCATCAACAAGGAAGCCTCCAATGAGGTTTTAGCCATTATGTCTCCGTTCGAGGTCAAAGGGTATGTTTTTGCTGAAACCATGCACCCCGACAGGGTATCATTCATAGCGAAGGGAATCAGGGGATACAAAGGCATGGTGGAAGGTGCAATAGATCTCGAGGAAATCGCCCATTACCTTAAGCCTAAATCGGTTGTCAGCGGCCTGGAGCTTGGTGCATTTGTGGAGCTCGTCGATGGCCCGTTCAAGGGGGAGAAAGCCAAGATAATGTCCATAGACACCCCAAAGGAAGAGGTAACTGTGCAGCTTGTTGAATCAATGGTTCCAATTCCAGTGACTGTAAGGGCCGAAGCTATCAGGATGCTTGAAAAGAAACAGTAAGGTCATGAGGCTTAAAGCTCATTCAAAGGAAAGCCAGGAGGGATTCCTCAAGCATCTTGAACTATTCTTCCAGGATCCATCCCAGGTTCTGCCGCAGTGCCTTGACAGTGGCATGTTCTGCCCTTTTTCTTCATATTCCAAGAAACTGGGGAAGAGATCAACTGACCAGATGGACAGCTTCTCAAGGTCAAGCGACCAGTTTCTAAGCGGAATAAGTGAGACATACAAGATTTTTGAATCCAACAGCGCACCTCTCCTGGGTATGCTTAAAACTCCATACGGATCAGTCGAATACGCAAAGAGGGGAAACACGGACGAGGCTGTCCTGGCAGGGATACAGCATTTCGATGACAGGAAATGGAGAATGCTTGCCTTCAGTTCCCTGGTGAAGGCCAAGAATGTCCGTATATACTCATCAAGAAATTACTATCTTGCGTCGTGCAAAGGCACATCCCCGGGAAGGGAATTTTTTGCGGACGTCCTGTCGGAGGAGCAGATACCATTCCATGAAGATGGAGAAATACTGGTCATAGGCAATGAAGGAACCTCCATCAATATTTTGAATCTGGGAAAACCTGTAATTGAGGTCCATGAAGACTCAAGGCACCATACCATGGGCACAATACTGAAGCATGTTCTGGTGAGAGATATATCAGTTGACTTCTCCATATCATCGGACTTCCTGGCCCAGTATTCAGAAGATTTCCCGGATACCTCAAGATATCTCTCCGGTATTGAGGATGACCGGCACCTTGTCCGGGAGATGAAGGAAATGAGGATAAGGAAGTCAATCTCCAAGGGCTATTTTGTCAGGGGAGAGGAACTTTTCACGGACGCTGAATCATTTGTGGCATCCTTTGATGATCTTCCAATTGAAAGGGATATCGTTACTGTAGCCGTCAAGAACTACGGAAAGGGAATCTATCTGGACAATCCCTCTGCAAGGAAGCTTCTGGAGGTCATATGGGACACGCAGGGAGATGAGATACTGGCAAAAAGCTTCCCTGATGTTGAAAAATCAAAGTTCAAATCACTGAAGGGGAGCCCGGTTGACCAGATAGAATCCATGAGGAGACTGGGAGACAACATGGAAGTGGAGGAGAGAATCAACATAGAACCATGGTCACAGGACTCCGCGTTCCTCATAGATTTCCTCAAGACCACTTTCAAGTCCGGACGGCAGGCAGCCATCAGGGATGCTGAAAAAATGACCTTCACCGGTCCTGTTTCTAAGGCAGTTTTCTACGCATTCCTTGCAATATTCCAGGAAACCGGGAACAGGGAATGGATGTTCACCCAGAATGAGAAGGATCTGGGCCATATGATCGCGGAAATCCTTATACCGGTAATCGATTCTAAGGGAAAGAAGCTCGGCGACAAGGTTACAGAACTGAAGAAATACATACCGTGATAATATGGCAAGGCATTTCATTTCAAGAAAGGAAACCAAAAACCTGGTACAGATGTGCGAGAAGATCAATATCGATGCGTTGGCATGGGACAAGGTCGAAATAGACGAGCACAGAGATGAAAAACTGTATTATGTCAACTCAAAACCTTATGTTTACATAAAGGGAGATACCATGATTCCCACGCTTTTTCTTTTAAACGACACCAAACCTGAGAATTTTTCCATAACTGTGGACGACGGAGCAGTTCCACATGTCATGAATGGTGCCAGTGTATTTGCACAGGGGATAGTTTCAATGGACATGAATATCCGCAAGGATTCAATGGTATTTATAAGAGACCTGAAAAACAGGTATATTGCAGTGGGAATTGCCGAGAGAAGCGCAGAAGAGGTCATGAATGAGAGGAAAGGTTCTGCGGCAAGGATAATCCACCATCCCGGAGATAAAATCCTCTGAAGTATCATATAAGTCAATGCAAAAGATTTAACATACCGGTAATAATGTGTTAACATGGAACTTCTTAACGTAGGAGACAATGCACCGGACTTCAGTTCGGTGGATCAGAACGGAAAGCCAGTCAGGCTCAGTGATTTCAAGGGAAAGCCGGTTGTGGTATATTTTTACCCCAAGGATGACACACCTGGATGCACAAAGGAGGCATGCAACTTCAGGGATAACTACAAGGAATACGAGAAGGCTGGAGTGAAAGTCTTAGGCGTAAGTGTAGATGATCCTCATTCACACAAGAAATTTGAAGAAAAATACAAG
>JAKBSB010000196.1 GCA_021845155.1 Thermoplasmata archaeon | reverse complement strand
GTTTCCATTTTATTAACCTCAATTTACTATACCGTTCCGGCATATACAAGAAATGAATTTGTAATACATAGTTTAAGGGTTTTTATACTAATTAGGAAGGTAACCTACACATGGGCCATCTTTATATTTTTCAAATGGAAGTTTTATGTACCCTCTGTCTTTTTGTTGATACATTTGCCTTCCTTCAGGTATATGTCTTCACATTGATGTATTATCTTCCAAAAATTCAGATCAGACCTATCACATTACCTTCACATTCATTTTTATCATCCATGAACATGACTTCGAACACATGAAACGACTATGTTCATGAAGGCGGGCAGTGACGAAATGACACTGTCAGAATTCAGGGGGTTTCATGTTCAATTTCTATTTCACTGAAACCATGAAATCGTTCTTGTGGGTTTCTCTTTTTTCTAGCAAAACATATAATGGATCAAAAGGATCATTACATATGCTTGACACTGAAACATACAACCTATTCAGAGAATCTGTCAAAGAGTTTGCAAAACGTGAAGTCATGCCAATTGCGGTAAAAATGGATAGAGAAGATTATTTTCCCATTGATGTTTTCAGAAAAATGGGGAAGGCTGGATTCCTTGGTACGACTATTACTGAGGAGTTTGGAGGTTCTAATATAGGATACGAGAGTCAGGCAATTATCGAAGAGGAATTGGGATATTATTCACCGTCACTTGCCCTTTCATACGGTGCACACAGCAATTTGTGCCTTGATAATCTATTCAGGAACGGCTCAGAAGAGATCAGGAGAAATTTTGTTCCAAAACTGGCAAGTGGAGAGTGGCTTGGCTCTCTCTGTCTGACAGAACCTTCTTCAGGTTCAGATGCACTTGCCATGAAGACACATGCGGAAAAAAATGGAGATCATTATGTTCTTAATGGTTCTAAAACCTTCATTACAAACGCACCATATGCGGATCTCTTTCTGGTGTATGCCAGGACCGGAACAGAATATACCGCGTTCGTAGTACTCTCTGGGGATGAAGGATTCAGCAGAGGTAAGAAGTTTGACAAAATGGGGATGAGAGGTTCACCGACCGGTGAAATCTTCTTTGACAATATCAAGCTCGGGTCTGACAGGGTGGTTGGAGGTCCTGGAAATGCCAGGAATATAATCCTGAGTGGCCTGAATGCTGAACGTGTGATTTTATCGTTCATATTTAATGGAATCTCCCGTAGGTCTCTTGAAATTGCCATCGACTACTCAATCAATAGAAAACAGTTCGGACAGCCAATTTCAAATTTTGAGCTGATTCAGGAAAAACTTGCCATTATGTATACAAAACTTGAAACAAGCCGACTCCTTTGTGGAAAGGCCTTGCGAACCCTTGATACAGATAGAATGGATGTCCTTAGCGCTGCCTCTGCTATTTTTTATGCAGCTGAGTCTGCCGAATATATCAGTAGAGAGGCAATACAGATTCTTGGCGGTGTCGGGTATATAAGGGAAGGAGAGGTTGAGAGACTCCTGAGGGATGCAATATTGGGACAGATAGGTGCTGGAACCACGGAAATTAGGAAAAAGCTCATATCAGCATCCCTTGTCAAAAGATATAAGGAAAAAGGCAATATGGAGGACTGAGTGTTACAGAAATGCTTTGTATATTGTGTGGAAAAGAAGAGGCTACTCATGGCAGGCTTTGCAAGAATTGCCTTGCTTCCACAATAAGCCTTAATATTCCAGAATTCATGGACATTACCCTGTGCCCAAAATGCGGATCCATAATGGTGGGGAAGTCATGGTACAGGGGAGAAATTATTCCAAGGATAGCTAAGGCATTAAAAAAGTTAATAATTCTCAACAATCCCACTTTCAGGCTTGACATATCCTCAGTGAGTGAAGATATTGAAAATGGTACGGTTGGTGCCCATCTTGAGGTATATCATAATGAGACACTCCTGATGGAACAGGATATAACAATAAAACTGAAGATTACCAGGAACAGCTGTCCAACCTGTAACAGGGTTTCTGGTTCTTATTATGAATCCATACTGCAGGTCAGAACTTTCTCACACGAAGTTACGGAGGTGATAAATGAAATCGAGAACTTTTCAACAAAGTTCATAGAGAACATCGAGGGAGGAAGTCCCACATCATTCATATCGAAGATAGTCCACCAGCGAGAAGGAGTGGATATTTTCCTGGGCAAGAGAAGTGATGCACTCAAACTTTCAAAGATGATCATGGACAGATATTTCAGTAACCTCAAAGTCTCCAAATCGCTTGCCGGAATGAAGGAAGGGAGTGAGATATACAGATACACTTATTCTATCAGAATTTTTAATCTTAACCTCGGATCAATTATAGAAAGTAGGTCTCAGAAATTTATAGTAACGGGAATTCATCCCCAGAGCCTTCATGTAATCGACCCAAAGAACATGAACAGAACAGTATTGAAGAGGTCAGATGTATTTGATGAAAACTGGAAGATAATAGATCCTTCAGGCAACCTGAAAAAGTTCATAGTGTTATCCAGCAGTAATGGAGAAAGCGAGGTAATGGATACTGTTACATTCAAGACACATACCGTGAAACTGGTAACGGAGAAGAAGGAAGTTGATCTCATCCTCATTGATAACAACATCATACTTCCACAGTGATGAGAAGCCAACATATATGAAATTCCAACATATGCTGTGATGATTTTATGAAGATCAGATCAGAATGGGACCAGTTAAAGGAAGTTATGATGCACAGGCCGGGTATTGAGATCGATTATGCAATGCTTTCACCCCGGCCTTTCCTGTTCGAAAGGCCATTCAAGACCTCAGTGGCAATCAAAGAGCATATTGCCCTCCAGGAAATACTTCAGGATAATGGTGTTAAGGTCAGAATACTGAAGGATGAAGTGGTAAAAAGAGCTGATGAAAATAGATCTTTTCGCAGGGCGCTGGAAGATAAAATCATCAATACAGTCTCATTCTATGGTTCAGTTGAATCAAGTCAGGCCGCTAAAGATCAGCTTAAAATAAACATAACAGAATTGGATTCTTCAACACTTTTTAATACGCTGACTCTTGAGCCATCAATTGATCTCAAGAAGGAAGGTGGAAACATGGTTGAGTATCCGACTGTTTATTCCAATATCCCACTGGCAAATCTATACTTCATGCGTGATCAGCAGGCAGTATCATCAGGTGGAGTTATAATCGGAAACATGAAACGACGTCAGCGAATGAAAGAACCCGAGATCACGGAGTTCATTTTCAGAAAGGCACTTGGTCAGGAGAATCTGGTAAAAATATCGGGCAATGGACTCTTTGAGGGAGGAGATTTTATACCGGCCGGGAAATTCTGCCTAATAGGCGTTGGAACCAGAACTAACATGGAGGGAGCCATGCAGGCAATGAACTCGGGATTAATTGACTTTGATGAAGTCTGCGTTGTTGAAAATCCCGTATATGACTTCATGGAAGAGGACAGGGACCCAATGGTTAACATGCATCTGGACACCTTCTTCAACATCGCTGCAGATGGAGTTGCTGTGACCTCAGTGGAACTTTCCAGGAAAGCAGGCGTTACAGTTTATGGA
>JAKBSB010000195.1 GCA_021845155.1 Thermoplasmata archaeon | reverse complement strand
CTTCGGGACACACAAGAATGTGAAACTGACCCCAGAAAATCTCAGAAGCCACCTGAGGAGTTTCATGGAAACTTTTGATACACTGCCTGCAGCGTGACAGCATGAAAATTTTCGGGCTTGTGGGAAGACCGGTTGGCCATTCAATCGGGCAGTTTGTTTTCAACAGGATCTTCACGTCAAACTGGTACGATTCTATCTACATCCCCATGGACATAACCCGGGAGAATCTTCCACGCTTTGCAAAATTTGCACGTGAAGGCATGAACGGTTTCAACATAACGATCCCCCACAAAATAGAGATGATCAGGTTTCTTGACGGCTATGATCCTGTTGTGGCCACAACACAATCCTGCAACACCGTCATGAACATGGAAGGAAAGCTGTATGGATATAACACAGACTATTCCGGATTCATGAAGTCCATTGGAACACTGAAGAATGAGATTGACGGGAAGAAAATACTCATAGCCGGAACAGGCGGCATATTCAGGTCTGTCTGCACAGCACTTCTCTCAGGATTCAGGCCGGAAAGTGTCACTGCCTTATCACGGAATCCGGAAGAGGCTAAGAACAGGCTTTCCTCTCTCCCATTCTCAGGAAAGATAAAGATCTCTGGCTATGAAGACCTCAGCGAAGAATACCAGGTGATCATTAACTGCTCACCTGTGGGGATGTATCCTGATGTAATGTCAATGCCTTTCAGCGAATTGAGGGTGTTGTCTTCTGAAACTGTCATAGACACTGTATACAACCCCTATGAGACTGCCCTCATAAAGACCGGCGTGAGAAACGGGAAGAGGTGTGTCACGGGCCTTGATCTTTACATATACCAGGCACTGGAAAGCCTTATGATCTTCACCGGTATTGCCTCGACATACAGTGAGGTCAGGGACCTTGTGGAAGAAGCCTGGAAATCCGGAGAATTTGGAAGGAATTGAAGTAACCGTGAACGGCGGTCTTTCTGTGATGTCTGCTTTTTTCAACGGCAGGGGCGCAGCTGTTGCAATTGATCTCCCAATGGTGACAACCGTTGCGAAAACAGGCAAGCCTGATCCCAGCCCCGTCATATCAAAAACTCTGGAATTCCTGGACAGGAGATACAGGACAGGCAGAGGTTATTCTGTGTCAATAAAGAGCACGATACCAATGGAGAATGGAATGAAGAGCAGCAGTGCAATGACCCTCTCCATAATATATGCAGTTTCGGAGATCAATGAACTCCACCTGGGTGAGGAGGATCTTCTCAGGACAGCTGCCGAAGCTTCCGTTTACAACGGCACTTCTGTCACAGGTGCACTGGATGACATCTGCGCCTGTTACTATGGAGGTTTCTGCCACACGGACAATACCGCAATGGAAATAATTGAAAGAAGGCAGGTGGACAATGACCCCGTTCTGGTTGCCTATTCACTCAACGGCAGGAAGAGCGGTGATGTCGACATCTCCTCATTCGCCCTCTACCGGAAAAGATCGGCGGAGATAGAGAGGCACATTCAGAAGGGCGACATATATGGAGCCATGGTCTATAACGGAACAATAATATCCGCGGTTAACGGTACCCACATGGACAAAGTGTCTTATTTCCTGAAACATGGTGCAACCCACAGTTCCCAGAACGGCAAAGGACCTGCAGTTTTCGCAATATTTGCAGATCTGGATGAAATGGAGGCAGCTTACAGTGGCTTCACTGAACTGTCCAGAGGTTGGGGGATAATCAGGAGTTCTTTTTCGAACAGGGGCATTGCTTCAAGGAAGGTGGTTTTATGAGGATATCCGGGAATGGATCTGATATATCTGGAACAGTGACTGTACCGTCCTCCAAGAGCTTCTCCCAGAGATGCATACTTTACGCCGGATTTTCGGAGACAGAAGCAAGAATTGGCCCTCTGGCATTCTCGAATGACGAAAACATTGCACTGGATATCATAAAGAGCTGTGGCCTCAACCTTATTATTTCCGGGGATTACATAGAGATATCCGGGAAATTCATCTGCCCCGACCTCATCAATGTTGGCGAATCCGGGACTTCATACCGCATTTCACTTGGACTGCTTTCAGCCAGGGGATGCAGAACTGAGATCACCGGGGACAGACTGCTTGCTGCCAGGCCTATAGGCCCGCTTGTTGAGAGCCTTGAAAGATGTGGTGTCAGGTTTGAATTCAAGCCTGACGGCTTTCCTGTCATGGATGCCGCTGAAACGATCATGGAAGAATGGGTAATTGACGGGTCCCTCAGTTCACAGTACGTGACTTCTGTTGTAATGGCCTCATCCCTCAAAAATGACCGGTCAGTGATACATGTTCTGGGCAGGACTGTTTCACCGGATTATCTCAAGATCACGGAAGAATCACTTGACCTGTTCGGAATAGCTGCAGAAAGGAGCGGGAATTATTACACCGTTACCAGGAGATCAAGGCCGGAAAAGGTCTATATTGAAATAGAGGGCGACTTCTCCTCTGCTGCTGTGATGCTGGTTTTTGGAGTCCTTGGATCTGCAGATGGAATAAGGGTAAGAGGGCTGAAAAGGAGGAGCATACAGGGAGATTCGGTAATAGTGAAAATGCTTGCAGATGCTGGCGCAGACATAAGCTGGGACACTGACTCAAATGACGATTCCATAATCTGCAGGAAATCGGACCTGAAGAAGATAACAGTGGACGCGGACAGATACCCTGACCTGGCAATAGCTCTTTCGATCACGGGAATTTTTTCTCCACCCGGCGTGGAAATACTGAACCCTGAAAGGCTCAGGATTAAGGAGAGCGACCGCCTGGATGCCATTATAAAGATGGCTGAGAGGTATGGGTCTCATGTCGAGCTTAGGGATAAGATCCTGAAAATTCAACCTGGAGAGGAGAGAAAGCCCTCAGACATAACAGTGGACAGCAAGGATCACCGTATCATAATGGCCGAGGCATGCGCAATTGCGCTTTCCGGAAGCACCGGTTTCATTAAGTTCCCTCATGAAGTCTCAAAGAGTTATCCCGCGTTCTTCTGGGAACTTGAAAAACTTTCCGTGAAGGTAATTCCCTGATAGGCCCCTTTTATTACTGTGGGGCAGTGATGGGCAAAACTGTTTATATACTTTGAAAATAAACCATTATGCTGCTGTTTGAAGATTACAGGTCAAAAATAACTGATGATATAAGGAGTATATATACTGACGTGGACCCGTCTGATGTGGGATTTGACAGGACAGGCCATGCTGACTTTGCATTCAGGACATTCCGCATTTCCAAGTCCAGTGGAAAGAAACCGGATCAGATTCTTGCCGAAGTCTCAACAGTTCTCTCCGGCAGGCCGTACATTGAAAATGTTTCGCTTGAAGGCCCCTACATAAATATCAGGATCAAGCCTTCAGTGATGCTGAGGGAACTTGATGAAAGTGTTGAGATTAAGGGACAGTTCCCGGATACATTCCAGGATCCGGAAAGAGTTTCTGTTGAGCATACAAGCACCAACCCCACAGGCCCTCTTCATGTGGGAAGGATAAGAAACACACTGCTGGGCGATTCCATAGCCAGGATACTGGGAAGGTACGGGTACAGGGTCACTACC
>JAKBSB010000194.1 GCA_021845155.1 Thermoplasmata archaeon | reverse complement strand
AACGGTGATGGTTGACAAAAGCGGAGTTGAATTCTATGACTACACAAAGGATATGGATAAGATACTGGAAGGTGGCATTGATCTTCTGATTGATACAAGCGGACATCCCGGCACCATTTTCCAGTTTATCAGGAAACTCAACCATAACGGAATAACCATCCTATTCGGAACCAACGGAAAGGCTCCTGCAACAGACGTGGACGGGGCAGACATAGATTACCTCATTGAAAACAACATAACTCTCATGGGTTCAGTCGACGGGGCAAGGGAACATTACTTCAAGGCTCTGGAACACCTCAGGAACTGGAGGCATAACTACGGTGACATAATGAAAGATCTTATCACAAAAAAGATACCCCCATCTGATGTTGATATATTCAGCAACAAGCCGGGTGACGAGATCAAGACAATCATAGACTGGTCAAAGGCGTAAAAGCATGACAAGGATAGTCGGGGTGGATGACTCAGTAAACCGGATAACTGGGGATCTCAGTAAAGGGTTCTCTGAGTTCCTTTCAGAACATGGAAGGATGCCTACCCTGGTATCAGTGATCATAGGGGATTCCAGGGAGGCTGCAGTGTATGCCAGGGCAAAGGCCAGATCCGGTAAAAAAATTGGGGTGGATGTTTCCATCAGGAATATTGATCCATCTGCCGGGCAGGAGAAGATCCAGGAGGAGATAGGGAAAATATCCTCGGATAAGGAAGTGGATGGCATAATACTTGAAAATCCCGTGCCTGCAGGATTAAATTACATTTCCCTCCTTTCCTGTATATCGCCCATGAAGGATGTGGACTGCATGACCCCATACAACCAGGGGCTGATTGCCATGAAAGCACCAGTTGTATTGCCGGCCACAGCCGATGCGGTAAACCAGATACTTCTGGAGAATTTTCCGGAAATCAGGGATGTGGCCATAATAAACAGATCGGTGGTTGTGGGAAAGCCTCTTTCAATGATCCTGCTTAACCGGGACTGCACTGTCACGGTATGCCACAGCAAAACAGTTAACCTCATGGAAAAGACAAAAAATGCGGGTGCAGTCGTGGTCGCAGTGGGTCATGAGAATTTCCTCACAAGGGATTATGTGACTGAGGAATCGGTGGTCATAGACGTGGGAATAAACAGCACCGCAAACGGCATAAGGGGAGACGCAGATTTTGAATCCCTTAATGGTTTTGTCAGGGCCATAACCCCGGTTCCCGGGGGAGTTGGCAAGCTCACATCGGTAAAGATTTTCCAGAACCTCAGACATCTCATGGACCAGAAAAAATGAGGAAACATGTGTATGCGAAAAATTCGCATATGCAGAGTTTTCCTGAGGAATATTTATTTAATTTTTTAATATAGTGTAAAGTGTGTATCCTATGGATTTTTCATCTGAACTGGAAAAAATAAGTCATTTCATCACTGGCGAGCTTGCAGGAAAAGACGCTGTTATAGGCGTTAGCGGTGGTGTTGACAGTGCGCTGGTACTTTCCATTCTTGCAAGGGCGCTTCCAAAGGAGAAGATACACGCATTCTTCATGCCGGACAGCAATACACCAAAAACAGATTCAGATGATGTGAAGAAACTCTCGGATGCACTTGGAATTGAAATCAGGACAATTGACATAGGTTCCGTGGCTGATGCTTTCAAGGCACTCCTGTCCATAGAGGACAGGTCTGCAATGGGCAATGTCAAGTCAAGGACAAGAATGATTGTCCTGTACTATTTTGCAAACATCCACAAGGGCCTGGTGGTAGGGACAACAAACCGAACCGAGTATCTTATAGGTTATTACACAAAATTCGGGGACGGTGCATGTGATATTGAGCCAATAATGCATCTTTACAAGCACGATGTATGGGAATTTGCGTCATACATGAAGGTGCCGGAGAGCATCATTAAAAAGAAGCCATCGGCAGGATTATGGGAAGGACAGACAGATGAAGAGGAGATTGGAATGACATATTCCGATCTGGACAAGGTCCTGGAGGACGTTTTTGACCTGAAGATAAGATCGCTGACTGACAAGCACAAAATGGTTGAGGATCTGCATGCAAGGTCTGAACACAAGAGAAAGCTACCGGAGTTCATGGAAGAAGGAGAAAATAAGGACAGATGATCACGTCATTCGCTGCAGAGTATTATGAAATAAGCTTCGTTCTCATACTTGCAGCCTTTGCCATACCCATATCAAGAAAGATCGCAATAGCAGATATACCAATACTCATAGTTCTGGGAATACTGTTTGGCCCGGTTCTGGGAATTATAAACCACACTTTCGCCATAAACTTCCTTACAAACTTCGGTTATGTGGGTGTCGGCCTGCTGGGGATAATGATAATCCTGTACTACGAAAGCCACCACATGGATCTCAAGGTCATAAGAAGGCATTTCTGGAGAATCCTGTCACTTGATACCATCGGCATTCTTGTCACAGCTGTAGTTGCAGGGGTAATATTCTCTTTACTCACAGGTGCCCCATTCACAATAGGCTTCCTGTTCGGTGCCATAATATCTCCCACAGATCCTGTAACCCTTATACCGCTGTTCAGGAGAATCCGCATAAAGGATGATATTTCTGGAACACTTATAGGGGAGAGCCTGTTCAATGATCCGCTGGGCATAATACTTGTAACAATAGCCATAGTTATTGTCGATCCTACCGCAAGCTATGTGAGCCTTTTTACCTCAATATCGTCACATATAGGCATCTATGCCGGAACAATAGTATACTTCCTGGCACAGATTATAATACCCTCAATTATCGGAATTGTCATAGGGTTTTCAATGATCTTCCTGAACAGGTTCCTGAACTTTGAAAACCTTCTTGTTGCTCTTCTTCTTGGAGTGGTCATACTTGAATTCACGATTCTTGAGGCAGCAGGTTTCACCCCCTTCCCTGCCATAATTGCAACCGGGGCAATTGTTGGGAACTTTTCAGACAAGAGCATATTCTGGAACAGGGAGCAGAACTTCCAGGAGAATCTCTCGTTTCTTTCACAGGCAATCATATTCCTTCTTCTGGGAAGCATCCTCACTGCCTTCCAGCTGACAAATTACATAGTCCTGGGAATAATCCTGACCATCTTCATGATACTGCTGGTAAGGCCGGCTGCAGTATTCATGTCCCTTCTGGCAGTAAGGAGGAATGGATCTGCACTGAAGACTCCGAACAGGCTGAAGGCTTTCTTTTCACTGGTGGGTCCAAGAGGTGTTGTGTCGGTTGTCATGTCGACAGTTCCTTATACCGTGGGGCTTGCGGACAATATTCCAATACTGATAGAATACGGGCCGCTCATAAGCGTCATGGTCTCTTTCGTGGTGCTGTTCTCCATTATACTTCAGACAATATATGTTCCATTCCTGGCAAAATACCTCTCCTCTGACTGGATAGATAACATGTGATTGCCACCGGTAAAGATTCAGCCTTCTATTCCCAGCTGCCTGAGAACACTTTCACGATCCTTGTAAAACCTGCGGATGATCCTGGTCATTTCCCTGAAGTCGTAGGTATGATTTTCCTGCAGTTTCGACAGAACCCTCTCCCTCAAAAGAAGCTCCCTCTCCATTTCGGCCTCAGTCTTTCCCTCCCTTTCC
>JAKBSB010000193.1 GCA_021845155.1 Thermoplasmata archaeon | reverse complement strand
CTCTCAAGAACCCTTGTTCCATTTGTTGATGTGAATATGACGGTTTTACCTGTAAAATCAACATCTGCAACTTCAAATGGCGAATTATTGTAATCGAACCCGCGAATCCTGATGCCGTACCTCTCCCCTATAAGCGGGGCATCCGGGAGATCACGCTTTAATGACCTTGCCTCCTTTATTGATGCAGTGGGGATTATTTTACTGCAGCCTCCCCTGAAGATATACGGCATAGTGGTGGTGGACCTGAAAACGTCAACCAGAACCTTTGTGGATTCCCTGAATTCCTTTTCCTTCCTTCCGTCTATTATGTTTATTTCCAAATTTGATCAGAACCCCTGCACATACCGGTTATATGGACATGACAATAAAAGCATTGCATATGGTTTCCACTATGTTTATTCCTGAATGTCCAGTTGAGAAAAAGATCTGGAAACAAGAATTAAGGTCTTATAACTCCATACAAAAATTAAAAAGTCTTGACGTTATGTCCCACGACATTCAGGTGAAATTCAATGGCACAATCAGTAAGTACCATGGTTGAAGGCGGAAAGGCCACTACGGGACCACCCATTGGTCCGGCACTGGGCCCACTGGGTCTTAACCTTGGTCAGGTCATAAAGGATATAAACGAGAAAACGAAAGCATTTCAGGGTATGCAGGTACCGGTTACAGTAATAGTAACCGACGCACAGGCAAAGAAATACGAGATAAAGGTCGGTATTCCGCCTACTTCCGCCCTCCTCAAGAAGGAGATAGGTATAGAAAAGGGAGCTGGAAAGAGAAAGGAAGCCGTTGCAGGAAACGCAACACTTGACAATGTAAAGAATGTCGCAAAAATGAAAATGGAGAGCATGCTTTCAAACAACCTTAAGTCAGCGGTGCTGGAAGTTATTGGTTCATGCGTCTCCCTGGGCGTTACTGTTGATGGCAAGGACCCGATGGAAGTCCAAAAACTTATAAAGGAAGGTAAGATCGAGGTTTAGCTGTAGGAGAGGAAACTCGCTTACTACAGAATGGTGATATTATTGGCAGAAAATAACTTGCTGTCCTTCATCGGGGAGGCCAAAAAATCTTCGGTGGAAAGGAAATTTAAGGAAAGTATAGAGATGTCTTTCAACCTGAAGGATGTTGATCTGAGTGATCCTAAGAACAGGATAAATGAAGAGATCATACTTCCAAAGGGGAGAGGTAAGGAAGTCAGAGTGGGCTTTTTCGGTTCACAGGAAATGCAGGGCAAAGTAAAGGAAGTTGCCGACGTTATATATGGGCCGGAAGATCTCGCAAAATTCGGAGAGAATAAAAAATCTTTCAAGAAAGTTGTGGAAACAATTGACTACTTTGTAGCAGAATCCACACTTATGGCCACAATAGGTAAAACACTTGGTCCGGTTCTTGGTCCAAGAGGCAAGATACCGAAACCTGTCCCACCGGGACAGGACCCATCAGCCATGATCAATGCGTTAAAGAGAACAGTCAGGGCAAGAAGCAGGGACAGGAGAACTTTTCATGTCCCGGTCGGTACTAAGGATATGCCGGACGAGGATGTTGCCGACAACGTTACAGCCGTTGTAAAAAGACTCGTGGGTAAGCTTGAGAAGGGTTATGGAAACATAGAATCCGCTTACCTTAAGACTACAATGGGCAAAGCTGTTCAGGTCAAGCTGGAGGGAATAAGATGAGCCACGACAGAAATCCGGCACAGTGGAAAGTGGAATTCGTAGATAATCTGTCTAAGGAAATTTCCGAGAGCCCTGTGTCAGCAATAGTGAGTATCAAGGGATTGAGGAACAAGCAGCTTCAGTCCATAAGGAGAAACCTGTCTTCAGACATGAAGCTCAGGGTTGTCAGGATAAGGCTCCTGATGAAAGCGCTTGACAAGACGGAAAAAAAGAATATCAAGTCGCTCGAGAAGTTTGCTGAGGGTCAGATAGGGCTTGTTACCACAAAACTTGCACCTTCAAAGCTCTATAAACTGTTCGAGGGAACAAAGGAAAAAGCCGCGGCTAGGGGTGGAGAGACTGCTCCTGATGATATCATAATACCGGAGATGGCAACAAACTTTCCACCTGGTCCAATGATAAGTGAGTTCCAGAAAGCAGGAATCCAGACCGCAATAGACAAGGGAAAGATAGCCATCAAGAAAGAGATACTGTACGTGAAGAAAGGGGAACCAATTCCAAAGGATAAAGCCAAGATACTGGAAAAGCTTGAGATACACCCGCTCACTGTCGGGCTTGACATACTGGGCGCCTACAGCGATGGCATACTGTTCAGCAGGGAGGTCATATCCATAACTGAAGAACAGATAATGCTGGACATGTCAAGGGCCTTCTCGCAGGCTAAGGAACTGGCAGTAAATGCCATGTTCATTGTACCTGAGATAGTGCCCCAGCTTATCGTCAAGGCAAAGATCAACGCAGAATACCTTGCTCTCGAGAGCGGGTTCGTTGACGAGAGCAACGTGCAGTTATTTATACTCAAAGCAATTAGGGAGGCATCAGCCCTCAACAGTGCAATGGGAAACCAGCAGGAAGAGGAGAAGCCTGAAAAGGCAAAAGAGGAGAAAACAGAGGAAAAAGCTGAAGATACTGCATCCGATGAGGATAAGGTGTCTGAAGGACTGGGTTCACTCTTCGGATAAATCAAGGAGGTAAAAAAAATGGAATATGTATACGGAGCTCTATTGCTCCATGCAGCAGGAAAGGAAGTAGACGAGGAGAAATTGGGAAAAGTTCTGAAGGAAGCGGGCGTCAAGACCGATGAGGCAAGACTTAAGTCTCTTGTTTCAAGCCTAAAAGATGTAAAAATCGACGAGGTACTTAAAAACGCAGCAGCTACAGTAGCTGCACCAGTACAGGCCGCTCCGGCAGCTGATTCCAAGAAGCATGAGGGAAAGAAAGAGGAGAAGAAGAAGGAAGAAGAGAAGCCAGAGGCAACTGAAGAAGATGCAATGGCCGGTCTCAGCTCACTATTCGGATAAGGCTGATACATGGACTTTTATGCATATTTCTGGGGGGTCGTGAAATACCTGCTCCCCGCCATGATTTTTGTCATAGCGGTGTGGGTGTCGCCCAATGCGTTTCTGCTCCTTCTGTCAATAATATGGATATTGAGTTCAATACTTCTTACCATCTTCGTGGAAGACCCAGGAAATGGCAAAAGAAATTACACAAATTAATTTTTAAAAATAAGAAAATGGTTACTGTACCATTTTAAGTTCTTTCAGTTTTTTCATTACTTCAGTTGCATGTTCGTCAGGTGAAACTTTTGGGTAGACATGTGCCACTTTTCCATCTTTGCCTATAATGTATGTCACCCTCTTTGCATTTCTGTCCCCAAGAACACCATAATTTTCTGATATCTTCTTTTCATGATCAGCAACCAGGGTGAAATTCAGCTTGTATTTTTCTTCAAATTTCTTGTGTGAATGAGGGTCATCTACACTTACGCCTAAGACTTTCACTCCAGCCTTCTCGTATTCCTTGTAGTTATCCCTGAAGTTGCATGCCTCCTTTGTGCATCCAGGTGTGTCATCCTTGGGGTAAAAATATACCACAACCGGCTTTCCCTTGAAATCACTGAGCCTGACTGGCT
>JAKBSB010000192.1 GCA_021845155.1 Thermoplasmata archaeon | reverse complement strand
TAAGTGGACAAAGTTAAGTAGAATCTGTCAGAGCGGGAGTTTATCCCAGTCAATAAGGTCCCTGTCACTCAGGGATCTGATTTCCAGTTTTTCGAGAAGATCAACAAAGAGGTCATCTCTGATTGAATCCCCATAGACTCTGTCCAGAGAGTGTTTGAACAGGGCCGACTCTACGGCATTTTTAGCCATGGCTGACTGGAGTTCTGTTGCAATGATCCCGCCGTTCTTGATCTGCTTTGAGTAGTTCCTGGAAATTCCATCTTTCTGTAAATCCTTGAGAAAATCATCCACTGTTTCTTCAAGTTTCCTGTTATTATCCTCTGCCAGAACAACGCGAACCTTGTAGGTTGGCTCAAAACTCACCTTATCGTCCTCAACCTTGAACCAGTTAAGGGCATCCTTTTCAAAGAATACCTGAGATAAAGCCTTTGCAACAATCTTGGGCTTTGAAAAATCGACTTCCTTTGTCAGATCATAAGTAACCAGGGAACCATCACTGGAGACTTTCCTGGAACTTTCTATGACGGATTTAATTTTATCTTCCGAATCCATGGTGCTGTATGGCAATTTACCGTTATAAGTTTTTATAATGAAAGTTGAAATGAATCCACCCGCGAACGCTCATCCATGCGTATTTACAATCGATTTTCTCTCATTTTTAACATTTTCGAACTCGAATTATCCTTTCAAGATGGGGAACGAAAGCCAGTGAAAAGTGTGCAGTTGATAGATAGATAAATCCTCAACGACTTACTACCCTGATAAAGGTATCTATTCTGTATACCGGCTGCATTACAGCTTAATCCATGTCGTGAAAGATTAGAAAAAGGCATTCAGAAATGGTATTATTATGGTTTCCTCGAAGATGAAGACAAGTACGATTGCGTACTTTTTCGACGTTGTTGTCCCCGAAATAGAATGCGCCGGGATCATTTACATAAACTTTTCAAATCCTCACCAATACTAAAGCCACTTCATTATTAAATACGATTAATCCCGGTCCTGAACTGTGCCCAATGTTTAACATTTAGATTAGTAAAGTATGAATAACAGTTGTTCATGTTTCAATATGTCGCTTGTGAGCTCGGTAATGGGCAGGGGAATAGTCAGGACAATTAGAAGCCTTCCTGACAAAAAGTTTCCCATCATAGCAGGTCACAAGCTTCAGTATTCGTGCAATCTGAAGTGTAAAATGTGTCCATTCTGGAGAAGAGAAGACGAAACATTGCTGAATCTGGAGGATGAGATAAGGATTATGGATTCCTTAAAGAAAGCGGGAGTGTCATTCCTTGGGTTTGAGGGTGGTGAGCCACTCCTGAGGAGAGATATAGGTGACATACTTTACGAATCCAAGAGAAGATTTCACACTTCCATGGTTACCAATGGATGGCTTCTGAAGGCAAAAATAGAGGAAATCAGGGACAGTCTCAACTACCTGTTTGTTTCCCTTGATGGCATAGGTGAAGTTCACGACAGGCTACGTGGGATGGCAGGTTCATTCAGGCACGCAGTGGAGGGAATTGAGGCTGCAAAGGGATATATGCCCATTGCCATAAGTTCCACAATAACCCGTGAAAATATGGATCAGGTACAGGGGATTGTTGACCTGGCAATGAAATTAGGTGTAAGTGTGAATTTTCAGATAGCTTATGACTACACAACTGCCGAGAGAATGTCTCCTGAAAAAATGAGGCTGAGGGATACCATAAAAATGCTTGAAGGCTACAAGTTGAGTGGCCTACCCATTGTTAATTCAAAAGAATACTTCTCCTCAATATTGAACTCATGGTATGGAAACGATCCATGGAGGTGCAAACCATGGCTCACCATAAACATAGATCCTCTTGGGAACATTGTCCAGCCATGTTATGTTCTCAATGAATACAACGGCAGTGTAAAGGTATGGGATACCAACATACTCAAGCTCTGGAACACTTATGACTGGACCCCATACGAGAGTTGTAATAAGTGTGCGCTGGCATGCTACCTTGAGCCATCACTTTTCAACTGGCACAACCCGGCAATGGTGAAAGAGAGAATACTGGATTCTGTTGTGTCTCTGGTCAGAGGTGATCTCTCGTGGTAAGAGAAAACAGGATTAAACGATCAATATCAGGACATCCGCAAAGCCGCTGTAAGAGGGAAAATGAACATCAACTTTGGCATACCTTACAGGAATTAGAATGACATAAGATCAAACTGTGTTGAGTAAATGCATATAACGATATGTCGTCTGTGGCATCTATACCTACCTCAAGGGGGCTGGTCTTTTATTACAATGGGTGACAGCTTATTTCTTCTTCATTAACGGGACAATTTTTCCGTTAAATCCCTCTCTTTCAGACACGTCATGGCTTCAGGCATGGTCATGAATAAAAAGTTGCTTCTTGATTCAGAATAATTTTTTTGTCTTTCATCACAGCTGAAGATGATGGAGTTTTCGGTTCATAAGTGATAAAACAATAAGCACAGTAAACTACATCATAACAATTTTTATCCTCTGATACATTCAAGATTAATCAAGTTGGGGTGTTTTAGAATACTGAAAGCTGTAATATTTGACATGGATGGCACGTTGCTTGACAGCGAAGGAATGTCCGCAATAGCCACAGATATCGGTTTCAGGAAGGTTCTTGGTAGGGGTATTACCCATGAGGAAAACGCACAATTAGTTGGCAGGCCCGTAAAAAAGATTCTTTCCCAGTGGTTTCCGGATAATGGAGACATAATTTATGAGGTTGGAAGGAAATATTACAATGATAATCTTGCATCAATAGAAGTGTATCCCGGCATAAAGGAGTTACTCACCAGACTGTCTGATATGAAAATGGATATGGCGGTAGTAACATCAAGTCACAGAACCGATGCCGAAACTCTACTGAGGATGTTTGGCATCAGGGATTGTTTTAAGTTCTATGTGGGGCAGGAAGATACAATGTATCAGAAACCTGATCCCGAACCTCTTCTTCTCGCGCTGAAAAAGCTTGGTGCAACCAGTGAGCAGGTTATGTATATTGGTGATCAGCCATATGACATTATTGCCGCCCATGAAGCAAACATAAAGGTTCTCGGTGCACTCTGGGGATCTGGGAAAAAAGAACTACTGGAACAATACCATCCCCTGGCACTGATAAATAAACCGGAAGATGTGATGAAGTATGTCCTGAATTCGAAAAAACGATCAGAATAATAAAAAAATCAGGAAGCAACCACTATGTAGTTCATCGATTATACACGCTGATCCCCTGAACAAAGCTTTTCACCAGTATAACAACAGAATCATGTCAGAAATACGAACTTCTCTGGATCATTAATGATATTAAAAAAAGAGTGGATCAGAGGCGTCTGCGATTCTTATAGGTTCTTAGGAAAGTCCGGAAAAAATAGAATCAAACCGATCATCTTCAAAACACAAGGAATTTCATACCAGAATTTAATAAAATGAGAATTCACTCCAAACGGCTTTCTGCGATGAATTCTCAATAAATATCGGGGTGCGCGGATTAAGTAATATACTGAGGATCAATCACATGGCTCATCATTTCATTGAATACGATGCCGGGCACTCCGAATCGACCACTCGTGTGAAGAGTCACTTCATGATCCCACAGGAATAACAAGTGGCAATT
>JAKBSB010000191.1 GCA_021845155.1 Thermoplasmata archaeon | reverse complement strand
AATACATCATGGGAAGCAGGAATCGGCAACCTGACATTTGAAACAAGGACGGGCTTAATCCAGGTCGAGTTGAGGCCGGGAACATATCTACTGAATTTCAGTTCACATAAATTCTATTCATCGGACATGAAACAGGAGTGGGTTAACATAACCAATTCATCCACTGTGGTCGTAGTTCACTATTCTTACACAGGTGGTCTTGCCGGGATAGTTGAGGGGCATCTGGAGTATATATCTGCATCAGTGGTAATTTCAGTCTTTGCATTGCTGTACTATCTGGATATAAGGAGAAGATCATTCTATCCCTGCCTGAGCTGCGGCACGACATGGCCAAGGAGGAGAAGAATATGTCCGGGATGCGGCAGAAAGATGAATGGCAGGAATTCCCCGAAAGTGGAGGAAAATGATAAATAAAAAAGAGTGATTGATTGCCACGTTGAGGAAGGCTCTTTTCATTGACCGTGATGGAACAATAATCAAGGATGTGCCATATTCGGCTGACCCTGGTAAAATAGTGATTTACGACGATGCTGTAGACCTCATGAACAATTACGGAAAGAAAGGATACCTCATAGTTATTGTGACAAACCAGTCCGGAATAAACAGGGGATATTTTTCAGCGAAGGAACTGGAAAAATTCAACAGTGTACTTACCGGAATGCTGAAGTCAAGAGGCGTAAGAGTGGATGCCATATATTTTTGCCCGCACAGGCCTGATGAAAACTGCCGGTGCAGGAAGCCGGAGACAGGCATGATCATGGACGCAGTTTCGGACCTGGGAATAGATGTAAAACATTCAGTGATGGCAGGTGACAGGGATGATATGGACGGAGAACTTGCCAGAAGAACCGGAATGAAATTCATTCTACTGAAGCACTGAAGCATCATAAAACTATAATGCAAAAAGTGCTGCAAAGGATTTTTACAACTGATAAAAAAGATCAGATGGTATACATCTGCATGTAGTGCTCTGCCAGATCTTCCCCCTTGAGGAAGGAAAATCCATGTTTCTTCATTATGCCTTTCAGTTCTTCCTGGCTTATCTTGATATCTGCAGGCGGACCAATGGTAGATTCTTTCTTGAACTCAATGAATATGATCCGGGTCTTGTCCACGAAGGTGCTTATCATGTTGTTGAGAATCTTGTCCCTGCAGTTCAGGTCATGGAACACGTTGGAGAAAAATATCTTGTTGTAACGGCTGAAATCCGTAACTGTGCATATGTCGTTCTGTGAAACAAGCAGATTCTTTATCCCGCTTGTTTCCTGGGTCTTCTTTATCTCACTGACAGAGTCTTCATTCAGGTCCATCGCAGTAACAGTTCCACGTGGGACCTCTTTTGCAAAGGAAAGGGCATAAAAGCCATCTCCCGGTCCGACATCCAGAAGAGTGTCGTTCGGCTTAAGATCTATGAATTTGTCAACACTGTCGAATGGTATGTATTTTTCCCTCATTTCCCTGGTACGCGTGTAATCATGGTTTTTCCAGTCCATTTAAATCATGTCTTTATGACGAATTCATATATTACCTGTTTGAAACATAAACACATTTCCGGCTTAAGTGGAAGGTTGCCTTTTTCTGACCTGACAACAAAAATTATTTGACGCCCATCCAGCCAGGCAATCAGGAAACAGACTTCTCTCCCATAATATTTCCGAAATAGGCGATTATCCTGAATTCCCTCCCAGCCGTAAGAAATTGCGTTGAGTTATAGGGCACAATGAAGAAAGTCTCTGTCTGGTGAATGCCAATTGTCTGGGAACTGTTGGCATCGTGCCATAACATGTCATTAATGTTTGTCATGGGCCCGGAAGGCATTATCCTGAAAAGAACAGGTATGCTGCTGTTACCGTATCCATAATAAGTGAGGTTGACAATCATTCCGTCCACAACAGTTGTGTTGAATTCCGGAACGCTTTCCATCTGCACTGAATTTATGGTGAAGTAATTGTTTGAATGTGTGACCTCAAGAAATGCAGCAGTAGGCACAATCAAAAATACTATGGAGACTATTGCTATATTCCTGGCGGCCCTGGTACGTGAAATACTGGAGACCTTTCTTCCTATGGTTCTGTTAATTCCAACCGATCCGGATTTCCTGTCACGGTCCTTCATTATACCCGGAATCACAAGAAGGGAGATCAGGGGCCAGAACATTACATACTGGACAAGCAGCCTGTAATTGAATATGAAGATAATTATGGGTATTACAAAAAGGCAGTATTTCAGCCTTTCAAAGTAAATCAGGTATGCGACAAGTGAGAACAGGGTGAGGTATATCATAATCAGGACGAAGAACTCTCTTGAAACATTGATGTATCCTGCAAAGGACAGCTGGGCAATTCCAGATCCGACCCCCATCAGGAGTGAGCTCTCCGGAGAAATAACGGACGTGAAGAATGCCACAGGGTTGAGATATATGAAATATGCATTGATGAGGACGAAAGTGGCCGCAAATGCACCGAACCAGATTGATGATCCTTTTGACCCATGCCTCTTGAACATGTATACAATGAGGAAAGGCAGGACAATAAGCGGGAACTGTTTGAAAGATGACGAGATTCCAAGGAGTACACCGGAAACTGCCGGCTTGTCTTCCATTATAAATGATGCCATCAGGATGGATACCCAGAATATGCTGTTTCCTATGGTAAGGCCCTCATAAAAAAACTGCATTGTGGAAAATATGGCAAGTGCCGCGAAAGGTATGTAGCTGGAATATCCTTTTTTCCAGAAATTGTATGCAACAAGAAGAAAGGGCAGGACGTAAAGGGGAATCTGGACAAATCCCTCCTTTATATGAAACAGGACCGATGGCAAATAAGATATGAATGCAAGGGCGGGATAACCCAGGGACTGCACAAATCCACCCGTTGTAAGGGGTGTTGTTTTATCCATGCTAAAGCCCATCATGGGTATCAGGCCATAAAGGGTTCCTTTTATGTAAGGGTCCAGGCCATTGAGAAAATAGCGTGCCGAGAAGTAATCCAGTACAGATTCGTCCGTGGGAAACTGCACTGCGCTTTCCAGCATTATGAACAGGATTATGGAGGACGCGATAACTGTGCCAATTATGAATGACCTGAGGTGTATTATTTCTGCAAAACCTTTGAACTGGCTGGTGATCACGGCAATGGAAACAGCTATGCACAGTATTATGATCTCAAGGAACAGAAGGGAAGATCCTGACACCAGCACAAATGATAGGATCTCTGCCGAGACTGACACCAGATAAATGGCAAGCCCATGGGTAAAATCTGGCCGGTAAATGCCTGAAAGAGAAAGTGCAACCACAAGAAATGAGGTTATGAACAGTGCAAATTCCACGATTATGGCAGGAAGAGACGTATAGCCGAATTTCATGTTAAGGTAAAAAGGGGCAACAACAAGGGAAGACCCGGCAGCAAGCATGAACAACCTTCCAGAAGGATAGGATTCCACCCTGGAGAAATGCCTGTTCGTCCTGTTGGTGAAGTAAGTGCTGATGAAATTTCTCAATATTCATCATAATCGGAATTTGAGAAATAAAACTTTCTGGTAAATTACTTCTACTGTTCCATAAAACCGTGAAATTTAATAAAAAATAGTCCCTTCATGCTGGAAAATGCATAAAAAAAATTTCAGTGAAAAAAGATCG
>JAKBSB010000190.1 GCA_021845155.1 Thermoplasmata archaeon | reverse complement strand
GATCTAGATTCTTTTATCATAACCGCATTGCTTTACATTGTGGGCTTCGCCTGCGCAGTGATATCAATAACATGGAACGACAGATTCGGGAGAAAGATCATCCAGGCTATAGGATTCTGTTTTATGGGAGTCGGAATGGTTCTTTTAGTATTATCCCAGCATGTGAGCGGTGCACTTTTCCTCATATTGGGGATCTCCGGGCTTGCATTATGGTATGGAATGGAAAATATCGGCCCTGGAAACACAATGGGCCTTTACGCCATAGAGTTGTTTCCAACCCGACTCCGATCCACTTCCATGGGTTCTGCCACGGCAATTACAAGATTCGTGTCTTTTCTCAGTGCCTTCGAGTTCCCCTTTATAGCCCTGATCTTTTGTGTTACAGGATTCTTCCTGATGCTTCTTGGAGTCATGGTATCGGCTTTCATATTTACCATTCTGTTTACTCCTGAAACAAGGGGCATGACACTGGAGGAGATATCCAGTTCAGTATACACCCATGGAAAACTGGTTCATCAATCGGATGACAGCAGCACCCTAGACGAAAACGGAAAATGACTGATGTTCGGATTTGGTAGTAATTTTTGGCAGCCCTGAAAAAGATTAAAACCTTGAGGTTATGGTCATTGTATGGAGAATTCCGGATCCTTCCTCAAGGAACTTGCCAGTTCCCTTGGCAAAGAGATGGTTTTGACGGATTACACTTCTCTCAGCCTCTATTCTGGTGGTTCTATTGACAGGATGACAGTGAACCCCATGGCTGTAGTAAAACCCCGTTCCGCCGGCGATGTTTCAAAAACTATGGATCTTGCCTACAGATATTCTGTTCCTGTAGTGGTAAGAGGTGGTGGCTCAAGCCCTACAGGAGCAGTGGTTCCGAGCAGCAACGGGATAGTTATTGACATGAAAAGCCTGGACAGCATTGAGCTCGATCTTCCAAACGGGCTTGTAGTGTCAGGGGCCGGATCCAGCCTTATGGATGTAGACAGCGAATGCAAGCGCAGCGGATTCTTTTTTCCTCCGGACCCTTCCAGTGTAAGGGTTGCGACAGTAGGTGGAGCAATCGCTGAGAATTCCGGCGGGATGCGCGTTGCAAGATATGGCCCTATGAAGAACTGGATCCTGAAACTGGAGACAGTACTTTCAGACGGCACCATTACAACTTTTGGTGAAGGTGTTTACAAGAACAGGGCAGGGTATGACTTCATAAGCCTCATAACCGGAAGCGAGGGTACCCTTGCCATTGTGACCAAAGCATGGCTCAAGATAATGCCACTGCCTGCAAAGATCAGGAGAATAGCTGGATTTTTCAGGGATCTGCAGAGCGCAGGAGACGCGATCTTCAGGGTTAGAAGGGAGGGTGTTAACCCCCTCATACTGGAGTATGCAGACATACATGGCATCAAAGCCGCAAATAAGGTAAGAGGTACAAATTACCCTGAAGAGCAGGGTGGAATGGTGCTTGTTGATGTTGACGGAGATGAGGAGAGCACCGGTAATTCTGTGGGTTTTGTTGAAAACATCTTCAGATCTTACCCCGGTACAATCGTCATGAAAGCGCAGTCTAGGGATGAAATGGAAGGCCTGATGGAAGTGAGGAGAATAGCTTTCACATCGCCTGGACTGACATACTCGGGCTTCATAGACGGTGATATTGTTGTCCCCCTTTCCAGGATCAGGGATGCTTTGGCAGGAATTGATGAAATTCGGAAAAAATACAATGTCTACATCTCTGTTGCCGGGCATGCAGGTGACGGCAACCTGCACCCCAACATAGGCGCAGACCTGAACAACAGTGAAGAGTGGGAAAAAGCAAAAAAGGCATCGGACGAGATTGCATCTCTTGGTGTGAAACTGGGAGGTTCAGTGTCAGGGGAGCATGGCATAGGGATGCTGAACCAGGACAAGCTCCTGATGCAGTTCAGGGCCAAGGACCAGATGATGACGCTGGAATTAATGAAAGAAGTCAAGAAAGTGTTTGACCCGAAGGGCATACTTAATCCGGGGAAATTTGGGATAGAGATTGGATGAGTGTTATTTTGCCCGCGCGGGAAAACTTTTCCTTTAAAGATCAGTGCCTAATTCTTAATCCTCTCGAAAAGTGCATCTGCGATCTCAATGACATTGCCTGATTTTCTCATGTTCGCGTAGCATATGGGGCATGAAGTCACTATTCTTCCCGGGCCGCACGAGTTGAGCTGGCTTATCCTTTTATCTGCAACTCCAGCTGCAAGATCCGGGAACAGGATTTCATCCGGGCCGCCGCAGCAGTGAAGTGTCTTTCCATGCCTTTCAGGAAGCACTGGATTTGAGATCCTCTGCAGGAATTCCATGGGTTTATCGTAGGAATGATCCCTCAAAGCAAAGTGGCATGGCTCATGGAATACCATGTTTTCATCTCCGTGTCCCAGGATTCCAGTATCCACAAGGTCCAGGTAAAAATAAACTTCAAGATCATGAATATCAGCATGTTCCGGAAAAATGTATTTGAGAAGTTCATACGTATGCGGATCGACTGTGATGATTTTCCTCTTTCCTGTTTCTTTCAGGATTTTATACACTCTGGCTGCGTATACATGAAACTCGTCGTCAAATCCAAGATCGTATAGGAGGGTGCCGGGATAGGGTTCTTCTTTTCCCATGTACGCGAATGATATTCCTGAACTTTCCAGCAGCCTGGCTATTTTTCTGAGCGTGGCGGAAGTTTCATCCATTAATTTTCGGTCGAATGCGAACCTTGAGAAATACATTGCGGAAGGAACGTGGGAAATCATTGCAGAAAACCATTTTGACAAACCTCGCCCAAGTTTCTTTTCAATTTCGGCGAGTTTCTGGCTGCCGGCCATCATCTGGTACATGCCGCCCGTATAGAGAAGAAATTCTGAAGTTGGATCAAACTTTATTCCCCTGGACCATGAAAAAAGGTTCTTTCCGGTATTGATTGGCTGGTTTCTATGCATTATTGACGATGCGATCATCTTCCCTATTGCACTCTGCTCCTTCCTTACAGGGCTGCCTTTCCTGTTTATGAGTGATTTTACGAGATTGCTGACTTCCCCTGCGTTTATCCCTGTTGGACATACATTGAGGCAGGCATAGCAGTCCAGGCATGAATTCACGGAATCCCCTATCTTTATGCCTGTCTCCTTATGGGAATCGAGATCGTCTGAAAGTTTTCTTGCAAGCTGCACTCTGCCACGAGCGCTTTTTGTTGCGTCGTATCCCGATGCAGGGTATGTGGGACAGGCACTTTCACAGAAACCGCAATTGATGCACCTTTCTGTTTCAGTCCGGATTCTGTCCATAAGATCTTTATGGATCGGTACATCTTCATTTGCTTCTTCCAAGATGGTTAATCAATGAAATTATACCTATAAAACTATCTCATTCCATGATATTTTTTAGAATAGGCGATCCCTGAACTCCGGGATTAATGTTCCACAGGATATGTGCCATGAATCAGTGATCCCTCGGAAAGCGGATCAAAAAGGCTTTTTACCCTTATATTCACCATATCTTTTTTTGCCTGGGACACCGCAAGGGGATGAAGCACCTTTGCACCGTCAAGGGAAAGTTTTTCTGCCTGGTCATAAGTGAGATTCCTAAGAACAGTGCAGGAATGGCTGCTTTTAGGATCGCCA
>JAKBSB010000189.1 GCA_021845155.1 Thermoplasmata archaeon | reverse complement strand
TTCCGATCTGAATCAGTCAGAGGAGCCTGAACGAATATAGTCCAATCCTTGATTATGTGGAAAGAAAAAAGAAGATATCCGGGTTGATACTCGTCATTAATTCAGGTGGAGGTGATGCCGCTTCATCCCAGCTGCTGTTCAACAGGATAAGGAAGATAGATACCATAAAGCCTGTATACGCCTATATAAACGGGGCAGGTGCGTCAGGGGCATACTGGATGGCCTGCGCATGCAGGAAAATCTATTCGCTTGAGACATCCATTATTGGTTCCATAGGGGTCATAAGTATGGTTCCGAATTTCAAGATTCTGATGGACAGGATAGGTGTCAGGGTGGACGTCGATAAGATCGGCAAATATAAGGATATGAACTCTCCTTTTGGTGAACCGGACAAGGAATCCGCCATAAAATACCATGAAATACTTGAGGAGATATTCTCCGTATTCAGGGATAGCGTGAAGGAGAGAAGAAGATTCACGGATGATGAGATAACAGGAATTGCCACAGGGGAGGTATTCGCCCCCAGGAAAGCCAAAAGCCTCAGACTCATTGATGAAATAGGAGACAGTGAGGCTGCACTTGAGGACATGTCCAGGGCATATGGCACAGGGAAGAAAACAAGAACGTTTGGTCCGAGGAGATCTCTCGTTTCAAGAGTCATAGGAATGGATTTTTTCACTTCCATGCGCGATTCAATAATGGAAATGTTTCTCTCTGAATACTGAAAATTCAGCTGTAATCCAGGCCTCTCTGTATGCGGTATAGATCCCTGAAGAGACCATCCCTTTTCACAAGATCAGTGAATTTACCGTTCTGAACCATCTTACCAAGTTCCATAACAACTATCCTGTCAACTATGGATATCAAGGAGAACCTGTGCGTTATAAGTATCAGCGTCTTGTTGGAGAGAAATTTCTGCAGTGCCTGTATAATGAGAAATTCCGACCCTGGATCTATCTGTGAGGTCGCCTCATCCATTATGAGTATTTCCGGGTCCCTTATGAACGCCCTTATTATGGATACAGCCTGCCTCTGGCCTTCCGAAAGGTTCCTGCCCATCTCACCCACATTTGATTCCAGGCCGTCGGGTAGTGAATCAAATATGGCTTTAAGGCCGAATTTTTCAACTATTTCATTTATCTCATCCTTTCCCGCATCTGACTTTGCAAATTTTATGTTCTCGTAGACTGTCCCCCTGAACATGAAAGGTTCCTGAAGAACAGGTGCTATGAGCTCCCTGTAACTTTTTGTTGAGATTTCTGTAATCTCTTTTCCATCAACGGTCACAGATCCGGACGTTGTTCTCTGGAATTTAAGTATGAGATTGGAAAGGGTGGTTTTGCCAGCACCAGTATGTCCCACAATTGCAACCTTCTCACCCTTTTTTATGGATAGATTAACATTATCGAGTGCCTTTGTGCTTCCAAAGGTCACAGTCACATCCCTGAAATCTATTGAACCATTGAATGTGTCCAGCTGATTTGAAGTTTCATAATCGCTCTCCTTCTCAGAATCTATTATTCCGTATATTCTGGACACTCCCACCATGGATGACTGGTATGAGTTGTACAGTTGTGAAAGCTGTATGACGGGATCGAAGAACTCTTCAACATATACCACAAATGCAACCAGTATTCCCACGGATACAAAACCTCCAAGGAGCTGAAGGGAACCAACATAGAGAACCAGAGCTATCCCAAGCGCCTCAATGATTCTCACAATCATTCCATAGAGCGAGGAGAGTCTCGCTGCTTTCATATTTGCATCAAAGTTATTTATGTTGAGTCCATCGAAATGATCTGCTGTGCGATCCTCAACATTGAAGGCCTTGATTGTTCTTATTGCCCCTATATTTTCTGCAAGGTTTCCGGTTATTGCAGCAATTGTTCGCCTGGTCTTGAGATAGTTCCTTCTCACCCTTCCCTGGATTGAGATGGAAAAACCGGCCAGAATTGGAATAACAACAAGGCTGTACATTGTGAGATTAAAATCCAGATACATCATGATTCCAATGGATACAATGACAGTGGTTACGCCTGAAACAACTGAAGGCAACTGAAACGTCAGGAATTCACTGAGTGTCTCCGCGTCATTGGTTATCCTGCTCATGAGGTAGCCTGTCTTGACCCTGCTGAAGAATTCTATTGGAACGTACTGCAGCCTGTTAAATGATCTGTCCCTGAGACTTTTTATTGTCGACTGCGCAAGTTTCGTTGATGTTATTGTTCTTATCCTGTTTGCAAAGAACTGAGCAACATACAGTCCAAAGAATATGGCTGCAAAGAGAAATACAAAATGCAGGTTCTTTGCTGTTATACTGTTTATGACCTCCGCAAGTGCAAGAGGGTAAAGGGTTCCCGCTATGGCAGTGGATACCACTGCAAGAATCATGAGTGAGGTCTCCCTCTTCATCCTGGCCATGTCCTTCACAAGGCGGAAAAACGACTTACCGGTCTTCCCAGTATGCATGTATTCTTCCTCAACCTCGTCGTAGGATTTCGGCATCAGGTACCCCCAGCTGTTTCGGGAAATATTGATCCCACAATGTTCAGGACCTCGTTCATGTCGGAAACTTCCTCCAGCGTCCCATGGTCTATCTTTCCCATTTTGTCAGAGAATTTCAGGGCGGATTCCCTGTGTGTGACTATTACTGTAATGATTTCAGGGAATTCTCTTTTTATATTCTTGAAAATTTCCAGCTCTGTTTCAGGGTCAACACTTGATGTGGCATCATCCAGGATAAGTATTTCAGGGACAGTTACCACGGCCCTTGCAATGGCAACCCTCTGCCTCTGTCCACCTGAAAGTGTGATCCCCCTCTCTCCCACAAGGGTTTCATATCCATCAGGAAGCCCTTCTATGAAATCAGAAATCATGGCTATGGATGCAGCCTTCTTTATGGTTTCAATGGGAGCTTCCCTGTCGCCAAAGGCAATGTTGTCCCGGATAGTTCCGGACAGGAGGGATATTTCCTGGGGAACAACCCTAACAGATGTTCTGAGCAGGCTGAGAGGTATATTTTTTATATTGACCCCCCCAATGGTTATATCACCGGAATCAGGATCATAGTACCTTGTGATGAGATTCACCATTGATGTTTTTCCGGCACCAGTACTTCCAGTAAGCCCAAAGAATTCACCCGGGTTTATCTGCAGATTGATGTTCCTGAGTATTTTCCTGCCTGACCTGGAAAAGTTCACGCTGTTGAACCCAAGACTTCCTTTCGGGAATTTTCCGCCTGACTTCTCAATGTACTCCTCATCATCCGGGCCTATGACCTCGTTTATTCTTCCTATACCGGCTCTTGCATTTTCAGAGAATACTATCAGCCTTCCAAGGGAACTTACAGGAGCAGTGATAAGGCTGAATATGTTTATTGCAGCCACAAGTCCGCCCACACTGATACCGGTTATTACGTCTGTGTAGCCACCAAAAATAAGTATTGCAGACGCAGCAGCGCTGACAGTGAGTGGCATAAGGTTATTGTAAGTCCCTCGCAGGTAGGCTACATCCATGTATTCACCATAGTAGTCGTTTGTTGTGTCGGTGAATTTCTCCTCCTCCTGGTTCTGTGCAGAAAATCCTCTAACGACCCTCTGTCCAACTATGTTTTCCTGAAGTTTTTCACTCATGGATCCATAA
>JAKBSB010000188.1 GCA_021845155.1 Thermoplasmata archaeon | reverse complement strand
GTTTCATCCCCGGCTCTATATTCCCCACAAGAAGTTTTTTCAACCCGTGATCAGAGCCCTTCCTGATGATGAAATAAGGTTTTGATTTGTGATATGCATAGGCAACCACCAGTGGAACTGCCCCCAGCTCCACACCAGCAACTGCATCACCCTTTACATGAATATCCAGCTGATTCACTATTTCCTTAAGTATTTCCGGCCGTGCGCAGGCATCCTTGATGTCCACATAAAATTCAGATTCTTTTCCTGAGGTCAGTGTAAACCTGCCTCTCTTAACGGCACCATATTGAACTAACATATCCTGTAGCATATGGTGAAAATGCATTCCATGTTATTATCTTTTTTAGGAAATCCATTCCCTTTTTGGCATACTTCAGGGAAATGCACACCTGATCAATGTTAAATCCCCGTAATCCCATTAATTATTGAGTTTTTCAATAGTTGTGACATGCTCTTCCAACCTGCAAATTTGAAGGGGCAGAATGCTCCGGTAACTCATTGATCTCCTCTCCAATGATCACTTATAGTAAGATACGTTATTCCCCTCATGGTATCCTTCCCTGGAAAGAACATAACTCTATACTTTCTGAAAAATAAAACCAAAATGATCAATGATAATTTCGACCATTCAGAAATAGGGGATGTTGAAGGCGTCTATGTTCCGGAATCAATGAAGAATTTGTTCCCGGAGTTCGATTACACGCCAGTTGAATTCGTAGAAGATGATAACAGAAGCGCTATTTTACCCAAGGTGTTTGTGACAATTGGAGATACCGATTTTTATCTTTGTGTGAAGGGAATTGGATCAACTACAGATCCATATTCAATGAACCTTCTTGACAGATCTGGAATTTTGAGCCTTGCCAGATCATCTGACGTTGCAGGAAGAATAACTCCAATTACAAATGAGCCCGGTAGGTTTGTCACCGGTGAGGTATGGCTCAGGGGTTCGCCCTATGGCGGGCAGGGGGAGGAGCATGGACTCATTGCCCTGAACACATCAAAAATGGCCAACCTGCTCAGTATAAACGGTTTCATGATTGCCCCTGTAATCAGGCTGGTATACTTTCCTGATGAAATGGAAAAAGCACTGAAGGATATTTACTGGTACAGGCAGTTCAAGGGAAGGATCGTACAGGAGCTCAGGCTAGTTCCTTCCAATGTCCGGATTTATTTCCACTCTTACAACACACTTGGTTCAAATATATCACGTATTTTTGATATGTTCTCTATTGAAACAAACAGCCAGGCAATCCAGTTCGAGATTAATTTTATAAAGAGTTGCCTGGCTGCACTCACTATCTTTGCGAGGACACTCGTGGAAATGGATGGAGGAACCTTCAGTGGACTGGATTATTTTGATGTCTGGATTGACAAGGACGCGGTGATCGCTCCCAACGGAACCGTTTATTTTGTTGATCTGGAGGGGGTTGAAAGAAATTATATATTGGGGACTAGAGTGACAGAAAAAATAGATGAACAATTTTACAGATCCCTCTATGAATTTACATTTGCCTTTGAGCAGATAGAACAGGAGAGACAGAAAAGATTCAATGATCCCACTGATCGTAGAAGGCACCTTGAGGCTCTGGTCAAAGAGGCGTTGAAAGGAGATCCAATCCTGAAGGTTGTTGAAGAGAAAAACTCCTTGAGAATAAGAATTGGTAACAATCTTGGACTCGAAAAACTATATAGAACAATAACGCTTCTTGATTTCTGATATTATGAAATGTGAAAGAGCTCAAACTATACTCAAGGGTCTTAATTCCAAAGTTGTTCTTGCAGATTTGACAGATCAGGAAATAGGGGAACTGAAAACTGGCAACTTTGCTTATTTTTTAAACGATGATGAGTACAAATCTCTTTCCAATGATGTGTCACGGATAGATTCTATCACGAAAAGTGAAGTTTCCGAAGGGGCAGAAATCAGTAAAGAAATGTCTATCGAACGGATGGATGAGGAGAAGGCACATTCAATCACTTTTCATTTTAAGGGTGAACAGAAGAAAAAGGAGATTTTAGACGAGGTAAAGGAGGAACAGGAAAAATTAGATAAACTGAAGACAGAATATCTTAAGGAGAAAGGAGACCTCGCAAACCTCATAGCAAAGAAAACCATGCTTGATGTCCTTTTCAAAAATGGTTCCTCTTACATAGGGATAACTTCCAGCGGGAGAGCACTTCTTTCAAACCTGACATTGAAGATGTACAGGGTCTCTGATATCGAATTAGACGAATACCTAAAACAGGAGCAGGCCATTGACGATGAAATAACTTCCATTGCAAAGAATTCCGTTGACCATTTTAATAGATTAATAACAAATTTAAACGATGTGGACGAAACACATCTCTGGAGTGTGTGCGTTGGACTGTCGAAAATAGATGGGGATGCAAAAGCGATGGATGAAAAGTTTGTCTCTGCCTACAGATACTTAAAAGATCAATCCAAGAATACTGACAATGTAATGATGGCTGCGGAAATGCTTGCAGAAACACCCATTGAACTAAATGAGGCATTTAACGAACTTACAGCACTGGAAAAAACAGTTCATCACCATCTTCACATTTCAAAAGAGTCATCGGTGGGAGTCGCAAGTATGCTGTATCTTGGAAGGAACCTGGACGGGACGTACCCGACTGAAAATTTAAGGCGATTCATGTTCCTCACACCCTCAACAGATGCTGCTTCAGTTATGGCAATTGTGCACATTCCAGAGGATGAGATATCATCAAAGTTTAATGCAATGAAGGATATATTCAGATCATGGGGTTATGACCAATCGGAAGACACAGAACTCGCATCTGCATACCTTGCTATATCTGAAATCCCTGCTCAGGGCTTCCAGACAAAATTGGGCATAATAATAGAGGGAGTCAAGAACTACCTTGAATATCCCCTGGTTGCTTCTGCAATAATTGCCCAGATTTCAGTGTTCGAGGCCAATGATGCACTGAACATTCTTTCAAGGGCGTATACCATTCTCGGAAGATATATACGTGATCTGGACCAGCCAGAACTGATTGGACTGGCTGTGAGGGCAATTCATGGAATGAAAAATGAGACCATCAGGAATCTGGATACTTCAGCTACGATCAAAGACACACCTGTACAATTCACGTACAGACCCTACGGATTCTTCATGCCTTATTATGTTGGATTCTCATGCGTTCACTCCGGATACTTTTCCACATATAGCGCCATTGGCGGAGCACATCCTGGACACATACATGTTTCAGGAGGAATGCAGGGATGAACCCGCTAAAGGTTCTCTTAATTTCTATTTTATTTATGCCCTTAGTTCTCGTACCCCTTCCATATGGACATTATACTCCTGTTGCCGGTACAAGTTTTACTTATAAAGAGCAATGCTGTGTAAGTAATGGATATGGAAACTACTCCAATTTTCTGGAGCATGCGTGTATTAATGGAACTGAAACCATAACAGGGGTCAGTTATCCGGTGGCTAATATGTCCTTTGGATATTCCTGCCACCTGGTTTCCAACAACGGTTTCAATATTAACAACCAGGTGAACGGGAAGTATAACTTTTCACTAAACACATTTTCATACCTGAATGGAACTGATAGTCAGGGAAGCCCAAATGGCCAACATGTATGGTTTTATATAAATAATTCCCTAAGCAATGGTTCCCCG
>JAKBSB010000005.1 GCA_021845155.1 Thermoplasmata archaeon | reverse complement strand
TAGTGTCCCGGACATTCATGAAAGACCAGGAAATGATGATAGACACTGTTAAGACAAATTTCATTGAGTTTTCGAAGAGTAAATCGTTCTGCGAAAACTGGGTGGAGGTGTTTGTTAATTAGTACAGCTTGTAATGTCAAACACTATAAAGGTTTATCCATCTCACGACGAATCTTAACGTTTGTTTGACTCCAGTGCTGGCACTGTCCAAGTATGTAGTTAATTCCATTCTTTCCAATAAACTAAAATTTATAAGACGTGCGGCTCTGCATGGTCTATGACCGAACAAGTGTTCGTAAAAATCGGGAAGGATGATTCAGAGGAGAACCTGTCTATTCCGCTTTCCAATGAAAGCAGGGACCTGAAGCCAAGGTCAATGTTTACAATATGGTTCGCATCAAACCTTACCATAGGTGATTTTGCGGTCGGTTTCATTCCAATATATCTTGGTCTCGGGATTGAAGTCAGCATTGCAGCGCTTGCAATTGGAAGCTTTCTGGGAGCCATACTTCTTGGTATCATGAGTTCCACGGGACCACGTTCAGGACTTCCTCAGATGGTTTCCAGCAAGTTCGCCTTTGGTATCAGGGGTTCAAGGGCAATGTCATCACTTCAGTGGGTGAACACGGCAGGTTGGCTCTCGGTTAACCTCATACTGGCAGCTTTTGCCCTCAGCGCACTGTTTCATGGACTTTACTTTGTGATCTCACTTGCAGTGGTGGCCATTGTTGTTGCACTTGCCGTATCTCTTGGTCACAGGGGGATACACACATTTGAAAGAATTCTTTCACTTGTGCTTGGCATTCTGTTCCTTTTCATAATATTCATCTCATCCTCCCACCTGTCTGCATTGACATCATACAGTCCGGGCTACAGCGTCACCGCAGCCGTTGGATTTGGAATAGTTCTTGCGTCATCATTTTCCTACATAATGTCGTGGGGTCCATATGCTTCCGATTATTCCCGGTTTATTCCGTCAGGGTTTTCGGAGAGAAATGTTTTTACATGGACTTTCGTGGGTTCCTTTGTAGCGTCAATCTGGGCTGAAATCACGGGCCTTATGGTCGCGGTAATATCTGGGAATCCAAACGGAAATCCCGCAGTAGATCTGGCGTCGATCATGGGGAGATTTGGATACATAGGCCTTATTTCCATATTCCTAGGGGGGCTCTCTGCCAATGCCCTTAACCTTTACTCAAATTCAATTTCGCTGAGAAGCACGGGGATAAAGATCAGGCGTGGTTTCATCATAGGCATGGTAACAGTATTTTCCATTGCACTTGGAATTATAGGGTACAATAATTTCTACGCATTTTACGAAACATTCCTTTTCATACTGGACTACTGGATAACTCCATGGATAGGGGTCATGATTGCAGAATTCTTCATAGTGGGCAGGATTTCGAAAAGATCCGGAATAAGTCCCGGTTTCAAAAAAATCGGGTTTGTTTCTTACGTTCTGTCGATTGTGGTATCAATACCATTCATGAATCCAGGTGTGATCTTTATCGGGCCTGTTTCCAGCCTTTTAGGTGGAGTTGACACAAGCTATTATGTGTCATTTGCAGCAGCAGTAATACTCTACTCAGTGCTTTCAAGGCATTATGACATTACAGGAATAACAGGTAAAAATTTAGGTAAAACGGGTGCATAACACCCCATGGTTATATATTCGGACAGAACACTCGTCGATCTGGTTCAGAAGGGTCTGATCATCTCGGAAAATTTCTCAGCGGAAAGCGTGACACCCAATGGTTATGATCTCAGGGTTGGAAAGGTGAGGATTCCTGGAAGTGAGGATTCCGAGACGGCTGAAATCCCTCCAATGACATTCTTTCTCGTTTCAACACTGGAGTACATGAACATCCCTCGAAATGCCATGGGAGAACTCTGGATCAGGTCTTCATACGCCAGAAGAGGAATCATTGCATCGTTTGGCGCAGTTGATTCTGGCTTCAGGGGAAATCTAACACTTTCATTTTTCAACAGTTCAGCGGTTACGGTGAAGATATGCAGGGGAGATAGAATTGCACAGATCGTCTTCCAGAGCATGGATACGGAAGCTGACAGAAAATATGATGAGAGATCCGGTAATTATCAGAACAGTAGAGGAATAGTCTCGGGGGTCGAAGAGGTTTGATATTTCAATACGACACGCTGAGAAGGTTCAGGAATACTTTAAGTTCTTTGAAGAATTCCAGACATCCGGGTTCAGGAAAGGGATGATCGGGATGGGTTTCAGGGATGTTGATTTTGAAGTCACGGAGACCGTGAAAGGGACTGTTGAGGAGATCTGGAAACTAGCTTCAAACGATGATCTGATAACACAGTTCTGGCATGGCACGAGGGAACTGAAAAAGAACAATGATGGTACGTTTACTGTCCGGTTTGCTTTCCCTGCAACTGGAATAATGAAAATCGAGAAGGACACAGAGAATCACATAATAAGGGAAATTTATCTCTCAGGACCGTTCAAGGGCACAAAAGAATTAAAACTCGAAAAAACGGGAGAAACCCAGTGTACCGTGACCTGGAAAATAAAACTCTCCACATTACTTGCTTTCAGGAAGGAATCCCTGAAAAAACATTTCATGGAGGGGACTGTTAACGCAATCAGAAGAATGGATGATTACACTGTGACAGAATCTTGATCATCCTGAATCTCTGAAACTTTCCTTGCCGGTACATCGTATTCCATCATTTCTTTGCTGGCGTATGATTCCGGGAATATGGCACGTGCCTCTTCAACAAGAATATCAGTTCTTTCGACACGGGGGCTGTAATGGAACAGGTATAATCTCTTGACTTCAGCTTTCAGTGCAATTTCAGCAGCCTGCCTGGAGGAACTGTGCCCAAACTCATTTACCTTAGGTTCAAGGGTTGAATCGGTTGTGGTGTCATGTATGAAGACATCTGCATCCTTTGCAAACTCAGCCATGTTCTCCATTGGCCTGGTATCACCGGTATAAACCACTGTTCTTCCATGCCTTATCCCGGCTGAGACCTCTGCCAGCCTGAAAAGTCTACCGTCATGGATAACTGTGCCATCCCTTCTGAGCTTTTCCAGCAATATGCTGGGTATTCCGATCTTCTTTGCCTTCTCTCCGTCAATCTTTACAAGATCATTTTCGTGGAATCTGTAGCTGTATGCTGGAACGGGATGGTCATTCATGTGGGCAGTTACCGTGAAAGAACCGAAATCATACTCACGGTTCAGCAGTAGTTCGTTCAGCGTTATCCTGAAGTTCAATGAATAGAAACCCACATTCAGTGCATTACTGAGGATGCTTATGGCACCCGGAGGCCCGTAAATATTCAGTTCTTTCTCCCGTCCATTGAAGGACATACTCTGTACCAGTCCAAGGAGTCCAAGGAAATGGTCACCGTGAAAATGTGTTATGAATACATTATCGATCTTCATAAACGAAATACTGCTCTTCATGATCTGCTTCTGTGTGCCTTCCCCACAGTCAAGCAGGTTCAATGTGTCATCGATCTGTAGCGCCACAGCAGGCAAACCACGCCCGGGGAAAGGCCAGGATCCTCCTGTGCCGAGAAATGTTATCTTAACCGTTGAAGCCATTGAACCTGATTCCTGATCCTTTAATTATGATTTCCCAGCCTGTGCGGGACGCATAATGGATCTGCTCAGTGCAAATGGGATCTCCTCCACTGTTTTAACACCTGAATACCGGTTCAGGTATTCCCAGAGATAAGTGTCCACGGAACCCCCAGAACTCATGAAGAATTTCTCTATGTCGTCCCTCAATCTTCTTCCCCTCCTGTCAAAATCGGTCAGAATGATTATGGCGTCATGTTTCATTCTCAACTCTTCCGAGAATCTTATGATACTCAGGCCTTTGTTGAAGATTATTATCTCCCCGGTAAATTCAATTTCCCGAAGGCTGTTCACATCATTTTTACCCTCAACAACAACAGGTACATTCAGGTTTTTCTCTCTGTACTTCTCAATAATTTTCAGCATTCCCGTGTGGTCAGGCTGCATTGATTGCATAAATAATACAAGTGAATAAAGTTTAGCATAGTCGCATGAACCAATTACAGGCGTTTGGTTCGGTTCAATCCCAGAACCTCTTGTTTTTGGCAAACTCCATCTCTGCAGTTAGAATGGATCTTATCATGTCGTCATCACTGGAATAGCTCACTTCCAGAAGCCTGGAGGCCGTCTCCGGACCGATGCCCCTGGCAGCCAGGACAATGATTGCCTGCATCCCTCTCTCCCTTATGAGATGTGCATTCTTGGATACTCTCTTTCTCGTCTTTGCTGCATCATAGTTTTTTTCATCATACATCATTTCCCTTTCAAAGGGGGAAAGGGACGCTACAAGGCTGCTTCCGCAGGCAGGGCATCGTATTCCCTTTATCTCCCTTATCTTCTGCGTTCTCACGTTACCACAGGAAGTGCAGTAGAGTGTAACCTCCTCATTCATGAGTCTCTTCTTGACAGTATCAAGTATTGTCTTTGTGGGCTTTAGTGGAGCAACTCTCTCTGAGTAGTGCCTGAGGAACACCTCGGATCCAGGTGAAATCCCGTCCCTGCCATCAAACTGGATCTCATTCCTCTGGATTCTGATAAGATAGTCCTTAAGGGCATCCATATCCATATAATCAAATACGAGTTTTCTTATGGAATCGCTGAAAAGTGGAGATTCCCTGTAGGCGTCAACTATCTTCTCAAACCTTATCCTGTTTAGATCCGCATCGTTGCTTATAACCCCGAACTTCTTGGCCTCGTAAAGGAACACTCCACTGAAAAATCGTGACCTTCTTGCGGAGCTTTTCACATATTCCTCAATCTTTCCAGGGTCGATGCCCCTTATGATTCTCTCCATTTCACCCGGGTTGATTTTCCTTGAACTTCTTACATATATGTGATAAGGTGAATAGTCCATTTCCACGCTTTCCCCTGTAATTGAGGTTACAATGAGGGACAGAATTTCGGCAAGTGCAAAGTTTCCCTTTGTGCCAAGGAGAATCTGAATGATATTCTCTCCTCCCCTGGTTTCAATCACAACCCTCTCCATTGTGGCATTTCTGGACCCATACCACTCCTTAAGCCGATCCACAGAACCGGGGGACACAAATGATGGTACAAGAGATATCTTCCGGTTATCTGATACCCTTGTGGTGACATCCATCAGGACAGGAATATCTTCACCTGACCATTTTGGAGCTATGGCTGCTGTCGCAAACGGTTCAACAAATATCTTCTCACTGTCAAGGCGTATGGTCCTCCATGTAGATCCCTTGATTACAAAATAGCTGCCCGGTTCTATCTCATCTATTACATATCGTTCATCAAGTGTTCCTATGAACTTCTTGTTTATTATGTCAATTACCTTGTAATTTTTCTCACTGGGAATCATGGATATATTCTCAAGATAATAGTTTAAAATTCCTCTTCTCCTCCTGATCTCATTGTTCTCGAACCATATTTTACCCGTCGAGGCCAGAAATTCCAATGTCCGAACGTACTCATCCCTTTCAAGCGTTCCGAAAGGATAGGTGTTTGTAACAGTGGTGTAAAAACTGTCAGCATCAATTTTTCCCTTTATATTTATCTCCGATATTACCTGATTTACAACAGTGGCAAGAGAGTTTTTCCTTATTGCAATGTTCTCAAGGTGTCCTTCCTGTACGTGGGAGATAATGGCTGAAGCCTCTTCCAGCTCAATTATGTCGCTGCAGACCACCTCCCCTGTTGAAATCTTCTCTATCCAGTGCCCTGATCTTCCCACTCTCTGGATGAGCTTGTTTATCTGTCTTGGGGAATTGAACTGGATCACAAGGTCTGCAGAACCTATGTCGATACCAAGTTCCAGTGAGGAGGTGCATATAAGTGCCTTCAGGTCTCCGCGTTTGAAACTGGTCTCCGCTGTTTCTCTGGCATCCCTGGAAAGGGAACCGTGGTGAACATGTACAGGTATATCGCCAAAATACATCTTCAGCCTGAACGCTATATCCTCCGCAACACTTCTTGTGTTTACAAAGACCAGTGTTCCTTTATGGCTGTTGATCAGGTTCCAGATATGCAGAATTGATCCGGCATAATCGTCTTCACAACCCATTTTCTCGGATGCATCCGGTGGAGCTTTTTCAGGTATCAGGACATTTATATCCATGATCTTCCTTGGTGTGGCGGAAACGATCACAGCATCCTTCAACGGAGACAGATACCTGGCAAGTTCCCCAGGATTTCCAACAGTAGCAGAGAGTCCGATAAGCTGGAAATCACCGCAAATTTCACGCAGTCTCGACAGGCCAATTGCAAACTGCGAACCTCTCTCATTCTGGGCTGTCTCATGCAACTCGTCGACTACGACATATTTCAGGCTTGAAATGACCTCCCTCAATCTTTTCCCATTGAGAAGTATCTGAAGTGATTCCGGTGTGGTTACAAGTATGTCCGCCGGATCAACCACTATTTTTCTTCTTTCAGAAAGAGATATATCACTGTGCCTTACCTGAACCCTTAAACCAAGAAGATCGCCGTACCTTATGAGTCTTGATACCATATCACGGTTAAGTGCCCTCAGGGGGGTTACAAATAAAGTTGAAATCTGACGCGGTTTTTCCCAGAGTAACCTGCTGAACAGAGGGAGCATGACCGCTTCAGTTTTTCCGGTACCGGTTGGTGAAACCAGGAGAGCGTTCTCCCCGGCAAGCACGTGTGGTATCAATTTTTCCTGGGCCTCAGTAAGCTTTCCTATCCCAAGCTTCTCAATCATGCCCCTTACTTCTGGATGAAGAAGGTCCAGTGATTCGCTGACAGTCCCTTCCATGCTTTCTAATCCCTCATTGAGACACTGGCTGCTATTATTATCGGGTCCCATACTGGGCCAAATGGTGGTGAATATCCAAGATCCCCATAGAACAGATCTTCCACGGTGAAACCTCCCTGAATTGCCATTGCAAGAGCATTCAGTCTCCAGGCACCTGAGTCCCGTGATACTATCTGCCCACCGAGAATCCTGTCGTCTTCCTTAGAGATGAGGATCTTGACATAAACATCTTCGGCACCGGGATAATAACCAGCTCTGCTCTTTGCCTTAACCATTGTCTCCCTGAACTCTATACCATTCCTTTTAAGTTCTCTGCTGTTTAATCCTGTGAACCCAACCTCGAGATCAAGAATCTTCACAAGTGTGGTGCCCAGAGATCCAGGGAATTCCATTGGCTTACCTGATATGCAGGAACCAGCCACTCTCCCCATTTTGTTTGCAACCTGGGCCAGTGGCTGCCAGTCAGTGGTTCCAGTTACAAGGTCAGTGGTTGTGGCTACATCTCCTGCAGCATAGATGTCAGGGTCTGAGGTCTGCATTGATCTGTTAACCAGTATCACTTTATCCATGAATAATTCAAGGCCCGCCACTCTCGCAAGATCCACATTGGGTGTTATTCCCACCGCAAAAATAACTGCATCCGCTTCCAGATTGCCTGTCGTGGTCTCTATGTTAAGCCCATGATCATCTTTTTCCGTGATCTTGCTCACCATTGAATTTCTGACAACATCTATTTTTGAAGAAAATTCCCTGTCAACATGTATTCCTATGTCATCGTCGAGTTTCTGGAGAATTCTGGAATGTTTGGAAATAAGTGTGACCTGCTTACCATGTTCATGAAGTGCAGATGCAAGTTCCAGGCCAAGAACTCCGTCACCCACAATCGCAATGTCATTGCTATTTTCGGTTATTTTTTTTGCATATTCCCCGCTTTCGAGGCTCCTCACTGCAAATACATTCCTCATACCCATCCCGTCCGGTAAATTTGCCCTTGCACCGGTCGAAATGAGGAGCTTGTCATATTTCATTTTTCTACCGTCATGAAGGACCACGGTCTTCTCGGCCCTGTCCAGTGCGTCCACCCTGATTCCGGACTGCACATCGATTCCCCTCTTCACGGTGAATTCAGTCAGGGGATAGTGAAGAAGGCTGGCCGCATCGGGAACCAGTCCCTGAATAAAGTATGGAATCCCGCATTCTGCATAGGAAACATACTTCCCGCTTTCAAGAACGGTTACAGAGATGGAGGGATCAGTGCGTTTAGCTTTTGATGCCGCAGACATGCCTGCCGCACCTCCACCGATAACGATAAAATTCATGCAACCTTATTATGTGAAAATAGATAAATTCTCCCAGATAGGGAGAAAAGGTATGCTGAAGATTCTTATTTATTCACGATTTGATGTCGTGGGAGCCCTGCACAGGCATGTTTTACCGCAGTTGTTCTGGACAAAGGAAGGGCAGTCAGGGAGAATGTCAGTTTTGTCGGAAGCAATGGAATATTCAATCTCCTGTATTCTTTCCAGGATTCTCTCTTTCAGCAACGGAAGATCCCTGAATCTTACCCTGTAGCATTTTACAACTTCCCGGTTGTTCTTGAATCCAATGAGCAGGTATCCGGTATCTGAACCGGACAGGCAGCATATCATTGCCAGCCTCAGGATGTAAAAGGGGGATATGGTGGAAACTGAAATTTTCTCTGGTTCATAGCCATAAACCCGGACAAGCGCTGGATAGAGTCTTTCAAAGGTTGTCCTGTGATCTTCCGGGATAGGCATAAGCGAAATGATGGGAACATATCCGAGCGATCTTTCATTGATCCTGATCTCTCGCCTTTCCCTGTACATTCCTGAATTATATACGGCATTGCTGATCATAGCCATGGTTTCATCAGGCATTACTGATTCTGTGTCCTCATCAGGTTCAAGAAGTCCCTTCCGATTTAGATATACTCTCTTAGGAATCAGGAGATCCCAGAGGGAAAAGCTGCCTATCCATGTGAAAGAGGCATTGGCTCTTCCATCTTCCAGTTTTCTCTCCAGATCACGGTTGCGTTGAATTTTTACATGATGAATCAGGAAGGAAGGATCCAGGGAAGGGAGCATACCGCAACTGCAAATGTTGTTGGTGCTGAATTTGCATCCATATTGAAAATACCTGCATCTCCCAAGTGAACTGGGATCGGAATCCTGGATTGATTCCACCATATTTCTCAATCTCTGTTTAACAAATCCAAGAGTGTCCGCATCTTCTCTGATCTTTACGGTGAAAGCCCTGAAAGGTTCATCATGATCCTGTTCATGGTAAACAAGGTAATGTTCCTCTTCAGTCCTGGAGGAAAGGGCCGCATAAAACACAAGTTGCTCCAAATCCTGGGGGTTTCTCGAAAGCACATCAGTTTCGCTGTTTATGTCGTGGGAAGTGGTCTTGAATTCTATTATATGGTTGTCAATGCGGAAATCTAACCTCCCCCTGACACCGTGAAGTCCCACAGCCTCTCCATTTACCTCTTCTTCACGTATTGCTTTCGGTGCAAAGTGCCTGATCCAGGAAAACATCATCTCATGAACATCATTTCCATGCCTGAATTTCTCAATTACTTCAGCATCTTCTGGCACCCCGGGTTTCATGATCTCATAGTATTTTCTGACCGGGTTTACAAGATCAGTTACACCGAACCATTCACGCTGCTGCCCCTTTTCCAAGGATAAATTCTGGCTAAGAGCGCTGGAAGCTGATTGATCGTAATATATCTCTACTATTGACGATCTTGCCAGGGATATCCACTGGTCAACATTTAATGGTCTATGTTCAGCCGTAATGGGATATGCAGGACATAGTTAATTTATTTTTCATCCGGTTGTGTACGCAAAGCCGAAGGTCAATACCCTATATGGCCAGAAATTGAATCACCCAGGGTGAAGAGAACCAGGTCATGCTCTTATCAAAAAAGAGAATCTCTCATTCCCACAAATAAATACCAAATGTTCCGATAGAGGCAGTCACGGTACTACCCAATGAAAACTAAAAGAGAAAAATGGAATAAAATTAGTTAAAGTTCATCATCGTCATCATCGCTGTCATCATCGTCATCATCATAATCACGTCTCTTGAAACTGACCATTTGATGCACCTCCCATGACTGATGCTAATGATATCACATATTTATATTTTTCAGAATGCAGAATCAATATTTTTTATGCTTTACCCTACCACGCAGATATCCTACTGATGAATAGAAGTAAAGGTATTAATTGATAAATGTCAGTACGCTAAATGGTTTGTGGAATCAAAACGTTTTATACGGATTTTAAATACTCGAAATGCACATGGAAAACAAAAAAGTGAATTTCAGTGAGTGGTATAATGAAATTATCGATATAAGTGGCCTCAGCGATAAGCGTTATCCAGTAAAGGGAATGAATGTATGGATGCCATACGGACTTAAGGCAATGCAGCTGATTGACAATCTAACAAGGAAATACGTGGATAGCATGGATTTTCAGGAAGTAAGTTTTCCAGTCCTGATAACTAGAGGACAGCTTATGGTTGAATTTGAGCATGTGAAGGGATTCGAAAACGAGCTCTTCTGGATCACAAAGGGTGGGAGTGACAAACTGGAGGAGGACATGGCCATGAGACCCACGAGTGAGGCGGCAATATACCCCATGTTTTCCCTGTGGGTAAGGTCCCACACGGATCTTCCTCTTAAGGTATACCAGATCGTAAACGTGTACAGGTATGAAACAAAACATACCCGATCATTCATCAGAATACGTGAAATTCACTTTTTTGAGGCTCATACTGCCCATGCAACATATGAAGATGCTGAAAGACAGATGTCGGAATATCTCTCAATCTGGAAAAAACTTACAGACATGCTATGTCTTCCTTATTTGGTGAACCAGAGACCTGACTGGGATAAGTTTCCTGGAGCAAAGTACACACTTGCTTTTGATACAGTTATGCCCAGTGGAAGATCTCTCCAGATAGGGACAATACACCAGTATGGCACAAATTTCTCAAAAAACTACAACATAACATATGCACTGGACGACGGGAGCCACGAATATGTTTCCCAGACGACATTTGGCATGAGTGAACGTCTGCTGGCAGCAGTAATATCCATACACGGTGACGACACTGGACTCATATTTCCCCCGGATATTGCTCCTATCCAGATTATAATAGTGCCCATTCCGTCAAAGAAGATGGATGTGGCCAGCTACGGTGTAGGGATACTGAATAAACTCATGGATATGGGCTACAGGGTGAAGATGGACAACAGGGATGCCTATACTCCGGGATACAAATACAATGACTGGGAGATGAGAGGGGTTCCCATGAGGATAGAAATTGGTGCAAGAGAGGTCGAGAATTCACACATTACTGTTTCGTTGAGGTCAGAAAGTGGTAAAAAAACCATGAAATATGAGGAATTTTTCGAAAGTTTAAGTGAAATGATGAATTCAATAAAGGAGACCCTGACTCAAAGGGCAGCTTCAACAATGAGAGAACTCACAGTGAATGCAGCTAAAATTGATGATATAAAAGATCTTGAAAAGATCGTAAAAGCAATCTGGTGCGGAAGTGAGGAATGTTCAAGAAAAATAGAGGAACAGACCGAGATGGCATGCCTGGGACTGAACCAGGAAAGTACAGAAACCGGAAAATGCATAGTGTGTGGACGGAATGGTACGACAGGGATATTCGCAAGGACATACTGACCTGCAACGGAGATGAAACAGGGATTGCTGATTGTATTTGACATGGATGGTGTACTTACTGAATACCCGAGCAGCTGGGAGTATGTACACAGAAATATTGGAGTCGACAACAGGGATAATATCTCCCTTTTCAACAGGGGATTGATCACATACGAGGAGTTCATGGAGAAAGATGTATCGCTGTGGATCAGAAAGCTGGGAAAAGTTCCCTTGTCCATGATCAAATCCATACTGGCGGGCATAAAATTGAGATCAGATCTGGCGGAAAGTATTGGCAGATTAAAAAGGGAGGGGCACAGGGTAGCCATTGTTTCCGGGGGACTCTCATGGCTTGCTGATGAGATCGATAGAATGGAGAAATTTCATTATGTGTTTGCAAACAGTATAATGACTGACGGAAATGGCATGATACTGCCAACAGGGATAATGAATGTGAACTACAAGAGGAAGGACATCAGCATAATGTATCTCCAGGAACTGCTGGAAATTGACAGAAAAAGCACTGTTTCGGTAGGTGATTCAATGGACGATTCATCCATGTTTTCGGTTTCCGGTTACTCCATAGCATACAATCCCGGTAGGAAGGAGCTGTCGCAACTCGCCTCAGTAACTGTGAATTCATCAAACCTCATGCCGGTTGTAGAACTCATAGGTAAATATACACGTTCTGTGAAAAAACAGTCTCCATGAAGGTATTTAGCCTATTATTTATATGCTGACATGATCACCATGGGTAATGGAAAAAATAGATCCGTCCAGTTCAATGGAAAGACTTCGGTCAGGAGTTGCCTGCATAGATTCAGTGATGGGTGGCGGACTTGAACCAGGAGTAATAACTGAATTTTATGGAGAGGGGGGATCTGGAAAATCAAATCTCGCAATGATCTTCTCAGTTGCTGCAATAAAACTTGGGAAGACTGCAATATACATGGACACAGAAGGTTTCTCGGGAGACAGGTTCATGCAGATATGCGGTTCTGATCACGGACTTGCAGAAAATATGCAACTGTTCAGAATCTCCTCTCTTGACGATCAGGAACTTTCCATAATGAGAATCGGAAAAAATCTGGAGAAGATGAAAAATCCAGGTATACTGGTTGTTGACTCATTCACTGAATTCTTCAGGCTGGAAAAATCAAATGAATACAATTCCAGGATAAACGGCATACAGAGGCAGCTTTCTCTCCTTTCAGGCATAGCGCTCAAATTCTCAATTCCTGTTCTTCTCACAAATCAGATATACATGGATGTTGATTCCAAGAACCTGCAGCCCTTCGGAGGTTTCATAATAGATCATGTCATGAAATCTATTATAAGGCTGGAAAAAGATGGGGAGGGTGTGAGAAAGATTCGAATCATAAAACACAGATCTGTCCCGGAAGGAAAGGAGTCCAGGTTCAGGATAGTGGAATACGGCGTGATATGCGAGGGATAAAATGGGAGTAGACTTAAGTGATATAGTTGTGAAGAGGAAGATCACGATCAAGGATCTTGCCAACATGACGGTTGCAATAGATGCTTACAATATAATTTATCAGTTCCTGAGCAGTATAAGGCAACCCGATGGCACACCGCTCATGGATCGGTCTGGAAATGTCACATCCCACCTCTCCGGTATATTCTACAGAACCATAACCATGCTTGAAAACGGGATTAAGCCAGTATATGTATTTGATGGAAAACCCTTCAGGCTCAAGAACAGGACTCTAGAGGAACGCAGAATAGTCAAGGAAAAGAATATAAGTGACCTCCAAAGGGCAAGGGAGGAGGGAGATACTGAAAAGGTAAGATCACTGTCCTCCAGAATAAATTACATCAACGGAGATATGATAAGGGAGATCAAGGAACTTCTGACATACATGGGTATACCTTTTGTTCAGGCACCATCGGAAGGTGAGGCCCAGGCGTCATGGATGAATGGAAAAGATCTCGTGCAGGGAGTCATATCACAGGATTATGACTGCATCCTTTTCGGAGCCAAACAGATCTACAGGAACATAACCACATATGGAAGAAGAAAGGTGAGTGGCAAGAACATCTATATTAACGTGAGCCCGGAAGTTATAGATTCCGCAGAGACGCTGCGCGTTCTCGACATAACCAGGGAGATGATGATTGATGCAGCCATTCTTGTAGGGACCGATTTCAACACAGGTATTGAAAGGGTTGGAGCAAAAACCGCTGTAAAACTTATCAAAAAACATGGTAACATATATGAGGTTCTAAAGGCAAAGGAGAGGGAAATTGAGAATCTTCAGGAAATAAGAGAATTCTTCCTGAATCCACCAGTGGATGAAAATCCAGACACGAACCTCCATGAGATGCAAAAGGATGAAATTTTAAACGCGCTGTGCGGAAGGCACGATTTCTCGAGAGAAAGGGTCTCGCCATATATTGACAACCTTGAAAAGGTACACAGGAAAGCCAGCCAGTTCAACCTGGATTCATTTTTCTGATCTCGGGGAAATTGTCCGAATAACTACAATTGTGTGCAATGATTAATTAATGTAAACAGTTTGCATGGGTTTAAATAGTAAAATGTCTATAAACAACAGGTAAAAATGGGGAAAACACTTATTGATGTCTCACACGTATCAAAAAGAGGGAGTTCACTTCGTATGACTCTACCCAGAAAAGTTGCGGAGAGACTCCAGATTGGACCCAGGGATATACTTGGGTTTTATCTGGATGGCGAATTCGTTTCCCTGGAAAAAATGAAGTAGATATAATCAATGATGAAACTGATTTTATCGACTTCTTAATCCAGGAAATCTCGCCGCACAAAGTTAGGAGTGGGCATCCTCAGATTTTTTTAAATTTTGGTTCTCATGCTCTTTGCTTGTGACAAAGCAGGGGAGACTGAATCTTTCACCATTCAGTATTTCATGAATCTCCCGATTCCCTGGATCACGAGAGGTGTACATGTTTTGAAGATGGGGAAATGGCGACGAAAATTACACATCAAGGCCGGAAGAGATTCATAATTCACGCCAGGCATAAATCATGGCCAGTATTTCAAAGAATTACGGTATTTTTTTGCCACCCAGGAAGAAAAAAGGAATCTTAAATAACATTCCAGTGATGATCATCCCTCAATAAATACCCTTTAAAAGATGATTCCAATGGAAAAGGAGATAATAAAAAAAACAACTGAAAGCCTGATGATTCTTGTTTTCATGGTTGTGATGGTATTTGTATCAAGTATGATGTCTGTTATAACCACTTTCAGATACGCAACAGTGAATGGCAAGGAGGTAATATCAACTGTGGTGTCAGGCTCTACATACATCTGGATGATTGTCGCCATAGTTTTCGGGGCTATTCTTGTTGCTTCACTTGTTATCTTTATCCTGAGGCTGAAACGCTTCAAACTGGAAATGAAGAACGAACCAGCCTGATTCTGGATTTTATTTTATTAAAAAGAAATCAATCATTTTCTGTAAAGATCAAGTATCTCCTTGAACCTGTCTGCGTTTTCAGAATAAAATTCACGGGCCGGGGCAAGGAGTTCAACCAGATATTCCGAAACTGCCGCTTTGAGATCCATGGGATGTATTTTATTCTCGAGATACACGGAAGCGAATTCATCCCAGTTTTTCACGCTGAATGGACCACCTTTTTTTTCAGGTCTCTGTATTGTCAGGGGTTTACCGGAGAATGGAAAGAATATCTCCCGGACAATTGAGGTGACAGGATTCCCTTCAATTTCTCCCATTGGGCAGAAAGCATTTCTCAATTTTCTTCTTATCTCTTCCGCTGAATCAGAAAGGAATAGTGCTGAATCCGGATCGCTTTTTGACATTTTTTTGAATGAATCCATCCTTCCTGATCCAAGGAGACTTCCCAGCAGGGGTCCATGAAGTGAAACAACCTTTTTCAGTCCCATTTTTTCCTGAATGTCACGGGCAAGCATATGTGCATGCCGCTGATCCATCCCTCCAACCGCTATGTCAAGACCCATATAAATGATGTCCGTGACCTGCATCAGTGGATAGATGTATTTGCTGAAATCGCTGTCAGCGTCATCTTCAGTTCTTCCCATTATCGGGAGAGATCTTCTAAGTCTTGAGAGGTTTGCATTTTTGGCTACATTGAGAAGTGTTTCCCAGTAACTCTCATCCTTTACAACGTCCGAAGCCCAGACAAATTCAACTTCACGGGAAAGTCCCATGGCAGTCAGGCATCCTTTCAGCATTTCTCCGCTGAGTCTGATGAGCCTCATGTCACCGCCCAATTTGTCGTTTATCCTGGCATGCCAGTCAGCCAGAAGAACCACCATATGAACTCCGGCTGCAACAAGATCGTTAATCTTTTCCTTCCATATTATTGCGGTTCCAAGGTGTGGAATTCCCGACGGTTCAAAGCCTATGTAACCTTTGCTTTTCGACAGATCAAGCCTGGCGAGATCATCATGTGTTACAATTTCGACCATATTTCTTTCCACAAGATCAATACTGCCCATTATAAACGTAAATAATAATGGTGTTATTAAACAATTTTTAACACCTGATAACAATACTTTTGGAACTGTGGTGCTTAAGATTCAGGGAATCCGGTGCGGGAAGCGGTTAAATTCACAAAAGTGTATGTACAACAAGCATCAGGATAAGAACCATTGTAACTGTGAGTATGCCAGATGTAATCACTTTTATTATTTGAAAACTTGTGGAATAACTGTTGTTTGTGGGATAGTGGAATTCATGCCTCCGGTAGACCTGCTGAGGTTTCCTGTAACCAGAAAGAATCCAGGCAGTGTCCCGAATTCGGTAACCTGAGGTTCCTTTTCTGGCATCTTTCCTTCTATTGTGTTCCATTCATTTCACCTTCAATTTTATGTATGACTATGGGCATGTATGGCCCTTCCTGTGAGATCCATATCTTCTTTTCCCTGCAGAGGAAAAGGCAGTAAATGAGGGAAACAAAACTCTCAAGCTTTGAAGCTGAGAAATACGTGTCCAGGTAAAACTCACTCTCGGGAATGGATTGGATTTTTTCATAAAGTTCCTTTATCTCTTTTTCAGGTTCCTCTCCGTGAAGTTCATTCACTATGTCTTCCATCACGGAAAGAGAAACTGTCCCTTCATTTTTCTGTTCCTTACTTGTGTTTTCTCTCCTCCTGTAAGCGGTTTTCACGTATTCAAGGAGCTCAACGAGAAGTACTTTACTCTTATGATCAGATCTCACCGGGAGATCAAGAGGAAGAATGGCATCCCTGAAATTATTGAAAACGACCGGATCAGCATTTTCAATCTCCGTAGAACCCACGTTTTCCTGTTCAGTGACCTCGAATGATTCCTCTTCTTGGATTGCCCTCTTCTTAACCGAGATCTCGCTTTTTTCCATGAGCACATGCCATGCCAGGGTCAGTACATAACCGGCGGTTCCAAAATCGCTGAATTCTTCATTAATCAGGCTTTCAAAAATAGCAGAAAAGGCAGTTATGTTCACTGACCATGGGTCAACAAGACCTTCCCTGCACATCTCAAATATCCTGGCAACGGATCTGTAGAAAGGATCCGAATACTCAACTCCATGATCCATCTCCTCAAGTATATCCTTATAAATTCCAACGTCGGAATCAAGCAGTGTCCCCTGTGTGACTATGCTCTTCAGAATCTCATAGCTGTCCATCAGAAAGCCTCCGTCTCGTCGTTGAGTGTCTTCTCAAAAACCTCAGAATTCTCATCGTCAAAGCTGGTAACTCCTATGACATGATCTGCGTACTTCAGCATTGCCTTTCTGAGAGAGACAACCAGAATCTGCGAAGTCTTTGAGTTCTGCATGAACAGGCCACCAGTTCTCTCTGCGTTAGCACCGTCAAGGAACATATCTACCTCATCCAGGTAATAAATGGGTGATGGTTTTATTCTCTGTACAGCCATGATGAATGCAAGTGCCGTGAGGCTTTTCTCTCCCCCAGACAGCGCGTCAAGTTTGCTGAAGTTAGTTCCTTTCGGTCTTGCCCTTATATGCACTTCAGAATTCAGCGGATCATTTTCATCACTGAGAATAAGCTGTGCTTCTCCTCCCCCTGAGAGGTTATAATATATGCTGTTCATATCAGTTCTAAGTGAATAATACAGTTTCAGGAACGCCTTCTTTTTTTCTTCATTAAGCCTCTGCATAAGTTCCTCAAGCGATCTCTTCTCATCCTTCAGTTTGTCAATTTCATCAACAAGTGCCTTGAACTCATCCGTGATCAGTGCATATTCCTCGATTGCCTTCTGGTTTATGGATCCAAGTGCATTAATTTCTGAGGAAAGAGTTTCAATACCCCTTTTCAGTTCGTTACTGCCAGTTCTTTCGGTAATAACATCCCCTCCAAGATCAATCATTTCCTGTTCCTTTTCACGGGTTCTTGACGAATTGGTGTCAAGTTTTGCATTGAGGCTTATGACAATTCCTTTCTGGGTTGACAGATCGGCATCCAGCTTTCTGATTTCTTCAACATGCAGATCTATCTCTTTCTGCATGGACTGCAACTTTTCGTTAAACTCCTTTGATCTCGAATCGAGCTGGCTTTCCAGCATCCTTAACTTTTGCAGATCGGCATCACTTTCGGCATACTCTTTTTTTATCTGCCTGATGATTTTAGCATCTTCCTCAACTCTGGCCTTGAGCATATTTATGGAATCGGAATAGTTTTTCTCCCTTTCAGTCTGCGTGGCAAATTCCATTTCTATGTGATTCTTCTGTTCATTCAATGTGGCCTCTTCCATCTTGATCTGGGTTATATCGCGCTCTATCCTCCCCTGAAGTTCCATTGTTTCCGGAGATAGTTCGCGCATTTTCTCAAGTATGGATCTTTTGTCACTCTCCAGTCTTTCTACATTTTTAACAAGAACAGAACGTTGTTTTTCAAGTTCAGAGAGTTCATTCTCTTTGAGTTTAAGGCTGTTCCCAAAATTTTCAAGTTCGTGTCTCATTTGATCAAGCTTAAACTTTCCCTCTTCTACTATACCCTTTAGGTGCTGTTCCTCGGATCCGCTGGAGCCTTCGCTTTTTGACATGCTTGTAAGTTGAGATGTGACATCTTCAAGTTCACGGTTTTTTTCCGAAATTAAAGGTCCAAGTCCAGCCAGTTCCTCATTGAGATCCCTCAATTTAGCCGAAAGTTCCGAAATTCTGGTCTCGCTGTCCTGTGAAATATTCTTCTTCTCACTGAAACCTCCAGTTATTGCCCCACTGGCCTCGAATATGTCTCCATCCATTGTTACAAGACGGACACCAACCATGTATTTTCTTGCCACGTCAACGTCCTGAACTATCACTGTATCCTGGAAAGTATACCAGATAACATTCTCATAGATCTTATCATAGTTGACTGTTTCAAAAACATAACCAAGGGAACCGTCTGATCTGCTCACAATTATTGCCTTTCCTCTGGGTCTCCCAACCGTCATCTTGTTTAACGGTAGAAATGTGAGTTTACCTGACTTCTCCTTCTTCAGAATTTCCAGGCATTTTGCTGCTGCTGAATCATCGTCGACCACAACAGCGTTAAGTCTTGATCCCGCCGATGATTCTATTGCACTTCTGAATTTCTCATCAAAAGAGATCAGTTCTCTAACAGGTCCATGAATACCGGAAATTCTTCCCTCATTTCTTGCAGCCATAATCGAGTGCAGTGCCCTTCCCGAAGACAGGTTTCTCTTCTCGGAAGTTGCCTGGATTCTTTCATACTCACGCCCAAGTGTCTGTAATTCCTGGTTTATATCGTCCTTTCTTTTTCCGAGGTCCTGAATCATGGCCTTAAGATCATAGTATCTCTTTGTTAGTTTTTCTCTCTGTTCCTTCTGCCCCTTGAATTGATCCACGCTTTCCCTGAGTCTCCACTGGGCATCCTTTATCTGGAATTCAGTTGTCTTCGCATTTTCTTCAAGATGTGCTATATTCCCACTTATTTCAGTTCTCTGTGAAAGCAGTTCCTGCCTTTTTACATCAAGATCATCTATCTTGATCCGTAAATCTGCGAGGTCCGATTCCATGGCATTGAGTTTCTTCTGGGCATCAATGATGAATTTTGAACCAGATTCATTCTCTTTTCTGATCTGGCTCA
>JAKBSB010000187.1 GCA_021845155.1 Thermoplasmata archaeon | reverse complement strand
AAAGCTTCCAAGCAGGGATAGAATATGGGTGAATATGCTCCCTGGTATTAATTCCCCGCAGTCCTCGGGCAATTCTTTATTTATGGGACCGAAACTCTCTATGCCGATTATGTTCTCCCCACTCAAGAATTCATGTTCACAGGTTTCAGGGGACATTGTGCCTGATAAAATTAATGCGCCCCAGGTGGAAAGACAATGTTGTCATAATCCAGGTAGCGTTTATCCTCAAATCTCAGGTAATCAGGATTCACTCCGTATTGCAATGCCATATAATATGCAAGATAGTATAATGGGACCATGTTAAATATTGGCTGTATGTACTGGTCAACCATTTCAGGTACGTAATAGTTAAAATCGCCCTCCCCATTTATCACTGCAGTTCTTGTTCCCGTGAATCTGCATGCCCTGACTATATCATCTACCCTTTCCACATCTTCCATGGAACTGATGAGAATCACCAGTGTTCTTTCATCGATTACTGATGTACAGCCATGATTGAACTCCTCGAGTTCAATACCCTCCGCATGGACATGGGTAGATTCCTTGATCTTCTGTGCACCCTCTCTTGCTGCCACAAAATTCGGACCCGACCCAAGAACAAAAATGCTATGAACCTTACCTATGTTCTCAGACATCTCCCTCATTGGTGCATCTGATCTTTCAATGACCAACCTGATTTTTTCAGCCAGTTCATGCAGATCCATTGATATATTTCCATAATGTTTTGAAACCGCAAGCATTGCAAACGCGTTGTCAAAAAATGCTTTAGTATTGCAGAGGGACATATCAGGGCCATTTCCTATCACGACACCCCTGGATGAATTCTTCAGAAGCGGTGTGTTTGCAAAGTGCGAGATTCCAAAAGTAGATGCCTGCCCAGAGACCTTTGCCATGGCATCGACCGTTGATTTCGTCTTTCCAGTGTGCGATATTCCTATAACAGTTCCATCAGCCTTTCCAAAGTGTTCAAGTTCATATGCCTGAATGCTGTCCCACTGCAAATCTGTTCTTGAAAGTATCTGCGAACCGGCAATACCCGAGTGGAGTGCGGTTCCATTTCCGGTAACGGTCAACGGGCTCTGGAAAATCGATAAATCAACCTTTTTCATAATCTCAATGGTGCTCCTGATTCCATTGTAAGAGTCCTTTATCATGTCATACATTATGTAAGGGTGCCCGTGTCTTTGTTCAGGTAAATCGTCAGTCATCTATACCAAAACATAACATGAGATATAATGCTTCATCAATTGTTTTCTACAAAATTAACAGATATTCTTATGGCTATTCAGGATGGTGCAGGTGCAGGCTTCTCTTCCTTTTCAGGCACATTTTTCTCGTTGGTATGTGCGTCTTTTGCTGGAGTTACAGATACATCCCTGTTTATAACAATGGATTCAACATCCTCCCTCTCCTTGAAGAGCTTCTCTATGCTAATCCCCAACCTGTTTGCCTCTCTGCATATTGCCCTCGCGCTTTCCCTCTCAAATATCTTGTATTTTTCACCTGCATAGGATCCTGGGCCAGAGCTTGAATATAAGACGGTTATCCTGTTTATTTCATCGCATTTGTACATTTAAGCACGCTACTGTATTGAAGAGAATTTTATATGTTTTTCCTTCAGAGTGTCTTATCATGAAACTTCAAACTAATGCCTCCTTCTCGAATAAACAGATGCTATTCCAGCTATGGCCAGTACAGCAACAAGACTCCCAATGAAATATGAGTCATTTGCACCGTATTTATGGGTACTGGATCCACTGCCGGTACTCCTGTTCAGGATGATGTTGAGACTTATGTTTGTTCCGGCTTTAATTGTGAGATTTCTGTAAAATATTGAATAGCCGGGTGATGAAACAACAACGGAATATGTTCCATTTGTGACCGTTTCACTGTATCTTCCGTTAAGTGTACTGATTTCCCTGCCATTGATCTTTATGACAGCGTTCTGTGGATTCAACATCCCATATATATGGGAGTACGGGTAGTAGAGTACTTTCTCTGTGAGATTTGAACCCGAAACAGTTACGTTGTACTGGTTATGGAATGCATAGTATGAGGATAGGTTGGAAACCTCAAGCTCATATGTCCCATTGGTCAGGGAAAGAGTTATATTGCCGACAGTGGAGGATGCTGATATATTTGAGGTACCGTTAATGTACCACTGTGTTCCATCTGGAAGACCAGCCTCCTGGAATACAACGGTGTATTTTACCTCCATGAATGATATAGACTGGTTTGCGTTACCGCCAGCCAGTTTGAAAGTCCCTGAATAGGAAGGCATGTACGTCTTAAGTGTTGTGCTGACATTGTAGTAATAGGTGCCGTTCTTAAGATAAATTGTATACACATCTGAAGTAATTTTTCCAGAAGAACTCCCACCGGTTATATTCACAAACCACCCTGCGCCAGATGGGAGACCGGTCTCGGAAAATGTGACACGGTAAAAGCCATTTGCATTCATGGATGTGTATGAACCTGCAGAAATTTTTACGGTAGATTTCCAGACAGGCAGGCCAGGATTTGTTGAATTGTAAAGGATAAGTGAATAATTACCTGGTCCCAGCGTTAAATTCAAACTGCAATTAACAAAGTCATGCATATCCCCACCGACAGAGAGAATCCCTGATTTTAACACAGTGCTTAAATTCAGGATTCCCACATCAGTATAGTTGTAAATCTCACCAAGACTTGTGTTACCGGGAGTATCTGATGCATATATTGATCCGGTTCCGGTCAAGTATTGTGGGCTTGATATTACATTTGATATCCCCTCTGCAGTGTCGCTTCCATGATTGAATGCATTGCTGATCATCTGGTAATTATGTCCATTCCAGTACTGGAGTTTCAGTGATAGATTGGAAGAAACATCCTTTGTGTTAGATCCCCCACCCGGGCCCCCCATTATGAGTTCGGCATCGTAATATGTACCAAAGGGGTTATAGGATGACCCATTTACTGTAAAACCAGGATCCGAGGTTACACTTCCGGCGAATATGAATGAAGGATTGTCGTATGTTATCCAGCCGTGGCCGTCATTGTACTCAAACAGTACTTCAGGGTTACCCTGAGCATTTATCTCTGATACAACCTTCAGTTGGAATTCTTCTGGATACACGAAGTTAACATCATTTCCGGGAAGCGTATTGTTTGCAATTGCATAATAGTAACCAGTATTTCCGGATTTGGACACAGTGCCATTTCCAGCTATGGTCGAATTATGCATTTCTGCGCCCTGTGAAGAAAAATTCCAGACATTATCTATAAATTCAATTGATTGTGGAGATGAGGTCTGGACAAATGCAACGTTCTGTATCCAGTAGTCATATTCAGTTCCGCTGTTGTAAAATTCAAGATTTACATTCATCTGGAAGCTCATTTCAGTTCCCACGCTGGAACTGCTTTTATTGTCAGTGTTTAGGGACGTTATATTCACCTTTCCCAGGAAGGATGGTGTTGAGTAGGAATAGGAATTATATCCGGAGAGTCCACTGGTGCTCAGGCCGTAATCGGCTATTCCCATTGGTGCAGGTTCTGAGCTGTAGAGCTGTTGAGGATTGACCGATAGATTTGTATCCGAGGTCATGAAATTCTTAACTGGAACAAAGGGCGTTTCTCCAGAATTTGTTTTATGAATTTTCTTCGTTTGGGATGTCGGTGAAATCCCGTTTGAAATTCCCTTATAATGAAAATCTGAATTGCTCTTCACTA
>JAKBSB010000186.1 GCA_021845155.1 Thermoplasmata archaeon | reverse complement strand
TGTTGTCTTTTAAGGCCTTAAAATTTAACAGGTTAAGGCATTAAATGGTTTTCTATTAAGGCCTCAAAATTTAGCGGATCAAGGTATTAAACAGCTCCCTTATAATGCATTATTTGGTCTAACGGGTACCTCACCTCTCAGATCCTCAAGACTCATTCTGACCTCTAAAAAAGATCAAAATATATCTATTAACAATTTTAGCCTATCTCATCTCTTGGATATTAAATTATAGGGATAAGGAGGTTATGGTGGTAGGTTTTTGGAAACCTCCTTACTTATTGAGGCACTTTCTCTTCTCATGTCAAGACTTTCCAGCACTATGAATCCCAGGATAATATATCCCATGAAAATTAAGATAAAATCATCAGACGACCCAATGAGGCTGTATATCAATACGAAGCCCGACAGTGAAATTGCCAATAAAGATACACTGATTCTTCTAAGGCTTTTCATAGTTGACCTTATAGATTCTAAGAGAAGAGAGAAATTAGAAGTTAGATGTACCGCAAGATTAGCAAGACCCGCCATTGACCCAAGGAACAAGAAGAGCACGAAGACATTAACGGTTAGCACAGCTGGAATTAAGATTATTCCCGAGACAAGTATTACCGCAATAACAGCCGTGATTGGAGTACCTGAGCGGGATGAAATCTTTGAAAAAAATGGATTTAACATCTTATTGCTTGACATGGAGTAGACAACACGGGAAGCAGCTGTCAAAAAGGCTAATGAACCAAGTATACCGTCATTAACTCCGGCAAAAAGAAACAACGGTACAGAGTAATTTCCAAGGAATGACCTCATAACTGTTATCACTGGAATATTTGAAGAAAGCATGGCATTGAATGAATGTGTTGTTATGCCAACATCAACAAGGCCATACAGAACCAGAGCTTCTAACAGACCTCCGATTACAATGACCATGAGGGCTGCTCGACCCACGTTTTTATGTGCATTTTTTGTCTCACCGGATACAGGTGTAATAGCCCCATATCCGGTTGGTATTCCAATTGCAAATAGTATTCCAAAAAATATTACGGAGGCGGATGGTACATTACTTACCGGATTGTAAAGAACAAAATGCGAGATAAACAAAGATACTATAACTACGGCAATAAGCACCACAACTTCAATGGCACCTGCAAAAACAGCGTAATGCTTCGATGGCTTAATGCCTAAAATGAGAAATAATGACGAGGGCAAGAATACGATTGCAAAAGATATTGGTGCAGGTATTCCAACAATGTAGGAAAGCACAAAAGCCGACCCAATAAGATATCCTCCTGCGTACAAGATTGAATAAAATACATAAAGCCAGCCCGTTTCGAAGCCAAATCTCTTTGATAATAGTTTCAACGCATAGTTGAAATACCCGCCAGTCTCTGTGTGTTTCTTGGAGAGATAATATACTACTATTCCATTAATAAGTACGACAGATGTTCCAATAATTACCACTATTGGAGAAAAATATAATGCTAGTAATAATACAGCTGTTGCATATGTGAGCATACTCAGAAAAGGTGCCTGTCCACCAAAAGATAAGAAAAATATGTCTCTAAACTCTAATTCTCGCTTTAGCCCGTTTGTCTTATTGGTAACGCTTGTAGTTTGAACACTCAACGCTTCACCGTTCTCTTCATTGATCGGCATGTCTTAAGTTTTTCGGAGAGGTATGTTCGCAATTCGCTTGACTTACTTACATTTGTGAAATTCTCCCCACCCTGTCGGATGGGGCCTCCTGATTCGACCAGTACGCCTGCTCTCATTCCCTCTCTTGCGAGAAGTACCAGAGTATTGGCCCTTCTGTCCGCAGGCGTTAATTCCCCACTATCCGTGGGTACTCCTTCTGAAATCAATGCGAATCTTTTGATATCAATGGCGGTATTCACTACACGATCCTCTTTCTATCCACAGTTTGAACACATCTTGGTGGATGGTTAAAATATCCAGATTTCAATGTAGTTCTTCCCTATTTCCTTGACGCTTTCTTGAAGTCAATGTCAGTGCGTAGAGGTGTTAGGTTTTGGCATGTTACAATCACCGAGAAAGAAAAGATCATCTTTGCAGCAGTTATAATATGGGTTTCGCAGTCTCGCTCCTTCTTGGAAATATAGTAAAAACCTTCGTTTTAGGAGCTTTTTTCCTCCTCTTGGTCGTCCACCAAAACTCATTTTGTGGAGAAACATATGGGGTGTTTAAAAGAATTTTCCAGCAGATAAATCCAAGTTTTCATACTTCACTTTTTTTAGACATTGTCAAGATCCAGTTGATAAGTATCTGTGATACCAATAGGATGTCCGAATTAGACCTTCCTTCGTCTTGAACCTGTGCTTCAGCAGCCATGACTGGATGGAGAAATGCTGTTCAGCCAGGTCCGAGGTCTTCTCCACATCAGGATTCTCAAGATACAGGAATACCTCATTCCTGTGCTTTTTCACCCATTTGAGGAAGGATGCCATGATCCTGTCACCGCCATAGAGGCTGTTAATCTTCTCCAGCATTATTTCAACGATCTCCCTCTCACTCATGCCCTCAGTGAGCTTCAACACCGCATCCCTGTTCTTTCCCAGTTTGTCCAGGTTTGCTTTATTCTGGAAAAACATGTACCTGACCAGTCTCTTTGCCATGTGTAGAGGCTCTTCCATCTTTGCATCGGCTATCCTGTGAGCCAGATCCTTCTCAATGTGGAAGAGGCACCTCTGCCTCCCTATTCGCACATTGAGGCCTGCTGACACCATTTCCAGGATCGATTTGTAATGGTATCCGTCTGTGGTGATGAATATCTCCTTTGGCATGGTGAATCTGGAGAGTGCCCTCATGAAGAATCCTGCCAGTGTATCCTCCTTGAGGTCGTCCAGCATCTCTTCCACGAAGTTTCCGTTCTTTGAATCCTTCAGGAGTGCCCTGTATTTCTCCATTCCGTCAATGTGTGCATACTGTTCGTCGTACACGAAATATCCGGAAGAATCCATCATCATGTCCAGTGGGGAAGGAACATATTTCCTGATGGTTTCATGAGATATGATGACGTTTCCTATGATGCGGAAGAGGTCTGCTGCCTTCCTCAGGGATGTCTTTACTCTGGTCTTGACACTCTTATCCCTGACATTGTCGGGGTAATGCTTTCCATAACCGTAAATTGGATGCTTTGCAACGAATGAATATCTGCAGTCATTGCAGATATACCTCTGAACCCTGAATACTATACCGTTCTCCAGTTTCCTTATACAGATTCCGTTCTTCACTACATTCTTTGAACTGCAATGAGGGCATATGGGGTTAATGAAGCTGATGAGATCATTCTCCTTTAGCTCAATGTCCATCATGGGTATGTTATTGACCAGGAAGGCTGGCGAGAAATCAACTGAGGCATAATCTTCAAAAGATGTGGAAACTCTCCTGAACTCAGTGTAGGGAGTCTTCCCCAGTTGCATGTAATAGTATGTTACAATGATATTTCATGATTTCGGTTCTGAAGTATGAACCAGAGAGAAATCAACTAAATCTTGACAATGTCTTTTTTCAGCAAACTCTAATAACACTTTCTTCACTACCCTACCTAATATTTCTGGTCTTGGCCACAGCTTCCACTGGATGTTTTACACCCTGTCAGTTTTCAAGACGGTATATGAGGTATATCACTCCAAGAGTTTTTCACAGAATATTTAGAGCAGAACGGGTTGTGGGAATCATCATAGCATTAATTGCATTTTTATCG
>JAKBSB010000185.1 GCA_021845155.1 Thermoplasmata archaeon | reverse complement strand
TGCGGAAAGATGAAGAAGTTATTATAAACGTTAGTTATAATGACACTTATGCAGAATATGGATCTACTCGAATTGCTTATTTATGCCAGAGGATCCACTATGCAGGACAATGAAAGCATCCCGTCAAAGACCCACCTCCAGAAAGAAATGTTCCTTCTCCTGAAGGAGACGATTTTCTCCAAGGTTGATGGATACAAATTCATGCCACACTATTATGGACCATTTTCCCGCGAATTGGACAGCGATCTTATTGAGTTGGTGGTATCTGGTCATGTAAATGATGTGGATGGGTTTACCCTTACTCCAGATGGCTTCAAAGATGCTCAGATACTCTGGAACAGTCAGGATAATACTCATAAAATGGCACTTTCAAGAATCAAGGAAAGGTATAACAGATTGACTTCTGAGGGTCTCTTGGACTACGTGTATGGAAAATATAAGAAATATACTGTAAAGTCTGCTGTGATCCTCGAGAATCTTTACAGCTACTTCGACGCGTTTGCCATCGAAAATGCGATCACAATTGATGAATTGGATAGTGCATTCAACAGAATTAGGCATCCTGTAAATGAAAGTCGTAACTGATTCTAATGTATTTTTCCGTGCAATTCTTGGCAGAAAAGCCGGAACCGCAAGTAAAATGGTAATAAACCTGATCAGAGAGGGTAGGATTGCATCGTACACCTGCGATGCCCTGATGGGAGAGATCGGAAGGATAGTTAAGAGCGACCCGAAGCTAAGCAAAATTGATCCTGTTTACTTTCGGCAATTTATGGATGATATTGACGATTGGCTTAGCTACATCCCCATGAAAAACTTAGAGCATGACCAGAGAGTGCTTAACAAAATTGGAAACGACTGGTACCTTATAGCGATAAGCAGAAGCATAGATGCTGATTTCATCATTATCTATGATAAAGATCTGATTTCGATGAAGAGCGAACTGAAAGACCATGACGAGGTTGAGGTTTTGACTTCAGAGGATTTTATTGAAAATTACAGAAAATAACAGCAATCGCGTTTTCAGAATGAGGATACGCACATAGTTTATTTGATTTTATAGAAGCGCTATCATGGCATTCCCTTAAAACATTAAGCAAATACCGACCGGTCTATTCTCTGTTTTTATTATACGCATTGTTGGAGCAGAGACTAAAAGAACGATTATCCAAAGAACATAACGCTGGCACTGAGTAGGAATCAGTTGAATAATTCAATTTTCACCTGATATTGCTAACCACCCACCCTCTGGTATATTGATGCTGGGTTTCATGAAATGTCTGGATACGCATTCTTTCTCGATCTTGAAATGTACTGTGATGAAGAATTTAACCAACCCGAAACCAGGAGAGAATCCTTTTTCGTGATGGGAACCTTTCGAGAGTACTATTGCACCGGCCGAATTGCCTATTATAATGCCGCTAAAATCTCGTAGTCTATCCTGCAATGACCTCAATTCCAGCTCCCGATACAACACATCAGTATCGCCGCCTGGTAGATAGACAACATCAACAGAATCAAACTTATGGCTAACTTCAATTTCCGTATCTTCCTTCTCCAGGAATAGTACATCCCGGAACCCGTTATCTGAGAAATAGTCACAAAATATTGTCCTGTATTTTGTTTCCTTCTCCATCGATTCTGTGGTCCACGGAATCACCAGTATTTTCCTGGTTGCAGATAGCTCCCCTACTTTCCTTATCAGTGCTTCATTTGTTCTTTTTTCGACATCCTCGCCTCCCTGCAGGATAATGAGCTGGTGCTTCATACTGGCATTAAGGAAGAAGTAATCTAAAAATCTATCTTCCTTTCTGTTCTCCTTCCCCTTGATACACTTTAATTCAAAATCTTGGGATATCAATGGGCCGGTAGAGGTAACCGCAAAGCTTGGGAAAAGGAAATGGAGTAATGTTAGAACATCCACAGAGTGCGTTAGATTCTGGATCTGGTCCATACCCAACCCAGTATGCATTAACAATGAATGGTCAACTGTCTCGTCCCACACGTAGTTCTCCAATCCCAGACTCCTGCTCTATTTCAAGACAAGCATGCTAAGAACCTCCACTATCCCTCAGATTTCCGCCGTTTTTTGAGAATAGAAAACATTAAAGCTTCAGAGTTCTAAATCACCCAGAAGCACGCGTCTCAAACTATCTGCCGTTTCAGGCCATTTCGTCAATATCTCCTGGTCACTGGAAAGTATTGGCAGAACCGAATCCTTTCTATCTATCAGGAATTTAAAATATTCATCAATAACGAAATTCCAGCGTTTCTCATCCTCTATTCCAGTAATCTTCACATCGTCTTCATGAATTTTGCCGCATTCGGAACACAAAATGCTTGACAGGTAGAAAAAGTTCAGCAAAGCTTCTCTAGGGTCTCCAGGAGGAGGAAGAATTTTGTCCCTGTTGATTGTGGGGACCTCCGAGAAACCATGTTTTCTCTCATGGAGGTAGTCCGACATCCGCATGGTCTCCTCAGTCAAAGCTTCAAGAAATTCCTGGAGTTCGTCTTCAAACACAGGACTCATCGCAACAACTTTTGCAGAAAGTTTTCTGGACAGGAATTCACTGAACCCGTCCATAGCATCTGCTTCTACCATTTCAAGATCATCGATCGCCTCCAGTGCAGATTTCCTTTTTCCGAAGATTGAGAACGGAATGCCCATAATTAGAGCGCGCAATGTGTTTTCACCGGAAGACTCTGACACGTCCACGTCACTCTCCGGCCCGTACCTGGGCTGGGTTATGTTCCTGATCTTGCCCTGGCTTGAGTAGATCAGGTATTTGTTGGCATTTATACGCACTTCTTTGTCGAGGTCTTCTATCAGGTCAAGAACCTCGTGATTCAAGGTTTCTCCAAGGTATCTTGACTTGTAATCTTCCAACTCAAAGAGCTGGCATATGATCCACTGGTTCGCGTCGCCACGATATTTCGGAAGGTTCAGTGCGAACTCTTTCTCCTCATCCATAGATGTTACAAACGGCTTATGAACATTCTCGTAAGCAATTTTGTTCTCAATCATTACTATGCATGGAAAAACCCCCGGCAAGAAGTTTTCATCCTCTGCAGTGATCCATTGCTTTATTGTGTTGATTTCACTGTGGGAGAGCAAGACGTTATCCATAACTATTTTTATCACACTTTCAGCACCAAGTTTCCCGATCAGATCACTGCTGGCAGTCACTATCTGCTTCATGAACTTTTTTTCGAGAGAGATCCGCTTCCGGTAAAGTTTCCCTCTCAGAGTGATGTCGGAACCAAGAGCAGTCCTCATATTTGCGTCAATTTCTGAGAGCCGACGCCTGGCTTCGATCAAATCAACTTCATCATTATCCATACTGCTTCCCAGATCTAGAAAGAGGTTGAAATATTATCGCATGTCCATGGAGATTATTCTGTGGTAAGGGTCAGCGGTTTTATCAGAGGCTACATGTCAAACGTGGGAACGACAGAATGGCTGCAGAACTAAATTCCGCCCTACATCTACGAACAAGGCAAACCAGTGAGAACACGTGCATAGATGACCGTTTTCCCTTTATGGTATCGATAGGGGTTTGAGGGAAGCAGTAAAACTCCGATCTTCAGGGAGGAGATACACGGACTTTCCCCAATGTGAAACTATATATTCCCACATTCCTCGGAATAGTGTCAGCACCTGAAACGGTAAGGCACTCCCTTGAGGAGTAAGACTGTTAAGCTGGACTGCTAGAAATAACATA